>NZ_JAQMTI010000248.1:0-5500 GCF_028329225.1 Sphaerospermopsis kisseleviana CS-549
AATTTCTTTGCCATCTCTTGAAATCCCCAAAAATGCACACTTTTTCCGGTATACCCTTCAAAACCCTTGCACTAATTTCTGTGTTTATCAGCCTCTAACCTTTGATATATCAAGGTTTTAGGTTTATTCAGCAAACCCTATTTAATCTTCAGTAATTAGCACTAAACTGTTATACTAAATATTAAATTTATATTCATGATATTTGTTAACATCACAGGATTCTCCAACAATATGAAAGAGATAAATTCTATTATTACATCATTTGTAGACAATCAACATAATAACGAAGAATTATTTCTGGCAACTGTTGTCAATGTTCAAGGTTCTACCTATCGTCAACCGGGTGCGCGAATGTTGATTACATCATCAGGTAAAATAATGGGAACTATTAGCGGAGGTTGTTTAGAAAATGATGTCATTGAACATACCCGCTTAATGACGACAGATGAAACAGCAAAGATCATTACTTATGATACCAATGCTGAGGAAGATATTATTTGGGGTTTTGGTTTAGGTTGTAATGGTGTGGTAGATATTTTAATTGAGCGTATTTATCACGATGATCCTTTGAATCCTTTAGCTTTTATTCATCAATGTTTATCTCATCAACAACCAGGTGTTATTGCTTCTGTTTTTAGTGTTTCTGGTAATATTAATGTTTCTTTGGGGGCGCATTTAACACTTAATTCTGATGATTTTGTAAATAGTAATATTTCTGAACCTGTGATCAATAATGCTTTAATCAAAGATGCAGAATTAGTATTAAAAAATCAATCCTCTAGTTTTCATAAATATCAACTTTCTTCAGGTGAGGTAAGTGTTTTTATTGAGTTGATTCAACCACCACCAAATTTAATGATTTTTGGTGCTGGCCGTGATGCAATTCCATTAGCAGAGTTTGCTAAAGCGTTAGGTTGGAAAGTGACAATTTTTGATTGTCGTGCTTTAGAATTAAGTAAAGAACGTTTTATTATGGCTGATGAAATTATTCTTACTCGTCGAGATATTTTACCTCAACAATTATCTGTGAATGCAAATTCTCTTGCTGTGGTAATGACTCATAATTATTTTGATGATTTGGCAATTCTCAAACTTTTAATACCAGTTAATATTAAATATTTAGGTTGTTTGGGTTCAAAACAGAGAATTGCTAAATTACTGACAGATGTACAGGAAGCGATGGGAGAATTTAACCCTGAAAAATTAGCTAAATTTTATGCTCCTGTAGGTTTAGATATTGGTGCAGATACACCAGAAACTATAGCTTTATCTATTATTGCGGAAATTCAAACTATACTTAAAAATCGCACTGGTGGTTTTTTGAAACATCGGACAAAACCAATAAATCAAAGAAATGAAATTAAGGAAATAGAGATTAATAATTAATTCAGATTTGAGAAAATATAGAAATTAGAAGTTATAAATAAATATGAGCAATTACCAATTACCAATTACCAATTACCAATTACCAAACGTTGGTATTATTATTTTAGCTGCTGGTGCATCAACTCGTATGGGTTCACCAAAACAATTGTTATCCTATCAAGGAGAAAGTTTAGTTAACAAAACTATAAAACAGGCGATCGCTTCAGTCTGTCATCCTGTAATGTTAGTATTAGGAGCAAATTCAGAAAGTATACTTTCTCAACTGGAGCAAATTCAACTACCGAATCTTATAATAGTTGAAAATCCAGATTGGCAGTTAGGAATGAGTGCTTCTATTTGTTGGGGAATGACTGCACTTGTAGACAATTATCCTACCATAGAAGCGGTAGTAATTACTGTTTGTGATCAACCTTTTTTAAATGCGGAAATCATTAATAATTTAGTGGAATCATATCATTCTACAAATCAACAAATTATTGCTTGTGAATATGCAGATACATTAGGAGTACCTGTTTTATTTAGTAGAAAATACTTTTCAGAATTAGCCAATTTAACGCAGGATATGGGCGCAAGAAAACTCATTAAAATCTATAAAAATGATGTTTTTAGTATTCGCTTTCCTTTAGGTGCAATTGATATTGATACACCACAAGATTATCAAAAACTTCTGGAAAATTGAATTGGGAAATGGTCAGCATTCAGCAGTCAGTAAGACATACTGAAATGCTTCACTCCGCTATCCTGGGTTCAGGATGACTCTGAACTTTCTTGGAAAAATTTCTTGAGGATAGTAATACTTTGCTCTCCATCATCAGTAGTAGCTTTCATCAGATAATTAAATAATTTATCTGAAAATGGAACACGCAAATGGAAAGTACCATCAGAGTGGAGTTTAATTTTATGACCATCAATAGTCACAGTTGCACCTGGTTCTGTTGAACCATGAATAACTAATTCCGTATCTGCTACAAACCAAAAGTCTTTACCAGGACGACTGAAAATACGAATTTTACCAGAACGAGCTATACACAACCAATCATTATTATTGGTAACATAACCAATTTCAGTCATATAGTCACGATTGCTTGTGGGAATAGCTACATAACAATCACAAATTACTTCCTCACATTCATACTGCTGGACCAGTTGAGGAAATTGATAACTGAGATCAATATCAGTCGCATCATAAAGTCGCACTGCCAAAATAGTACCCCCTATTTTTTGTGCTGCTTCTTTCTGAGTTTCCGCAACATACCAAGAAACATAAGCCCATTGGGGAGTGCGAGGTGTGAAAACAATGCTACTGTCTCCACTTATATCTGACCAACTAACAATTTCTGTGGTGTGAGTTTGCGCCTTTGAATCGGATAAGTAATCTTCGAGAATATTATCAGCACTAGCTATGTTTTCTGTATCTGCCTCTATTTCCCAGACTTGATGATTAATAGTTTCTGCGGCTAAATCAGCCTTGATTTCAGCTTGATTTTCAAAGGTATTAAATACTTCTTCTAACTCATTTGATAAATCAGATAGTGATTTTTTGATTTCATCTGTTATGGGACTTAAATCTGAACCTTCGGCTTCTGGTTTTAAGCCTAATAATTCTGATAGAGAAGTTAGAGAAGTTCTAGATTCTGGATCAGAATTTGTTGTCGAAACAGGCAACAATTCCCATAGGGAAGTGTGAGAATCAGCATCCTCTGAATTTGCGGTAACACTGAGTAATTCCCATAGAGAAGTGTGAGAATTAGCATCCTCTGAATTTGCGGTAATACCGAGTGCTTCTGTCAGAGAAACGCTGGCTTCTTTAGCAGATGATTCTGTGATATCATCTAATAATTGTGATAGGGAAATAGTGGAATTTTCCACAGGTGAATTTGCGGTAATACCGAGTGCTTCTGTCAGAGAAACGCTGGCTTCTTTAGCAGATGATGCGGCTGGTTCTTCTAGTAATTCTAATAGAGAACTGCTTAACTCATCTGTTGAAAATTCTAAATTATTAAATGATACTGCTGGAATATTTGTAACTGCTGGATAGGGAGTATTCACAACAGCTACTGGTGCTTCTGTATCCCATACCACTTCGCCAGAATCTAGAGCAATTGTTTTATCTGTAAAATGGTTTGTTACCTTTGTTCTTGTGTTTGTGGATTTTGCCGTTACTATGTTTAAAGTACCAGTTAAGGTTTTTGATTCAGTGACAGTGGAATTGTTTTCTGAATTGGAGATGATTGAGTTTGTGTTTTGATGAGATTGTGATGTACCGTTAGTGAGCGTGGTGTGGTTAACAGGGGGAGTGGTGCTGTATTCGTCAGGTATTGTGAGTATGGTTTCGGTAATTGATGCACCACCATTTGATGTTTCTAATAAAGATATTTTTTTCTCTGCTAATTGTTGTTTTCTCTTTAACCACCAGGCAACAAAGCCTCCTAAACCAACAATGGGCAATAAAGAAAAGACAATCAAAAATTCTGCATTTCTATTTGCCAAAGGATTGACAAACTGCTGATTACTGGAATTATTTGTAGTAGGTAAAGATTCTGTTCGTAAAGAATTGACTACATTGGGATTTTCAAAGGATACAGTAGTATCTACAGTATCTACAGTATCTACAGATTGAGCCGCTGGTGTGGAATTGGTTGCAGTTTCTAAAGTAAAACTTTGTAATGCACTGGCAGCGATCGCAGATGCTTCTGCATCTCTAGCTGTTGCGATCGCTTTCTTTCCTACAGATGCGGTAGTAAAACCCAAAAAACTAGCTACTGCCGGGCTAGGATTTTGCTTGTAAACATAAACCAAAGGCTGGGAAAAGGGATATTTAGATTCATTGGCTGTAAATCCCTGGATTTTGAGAGTTCGCACATCTGGTAATTTTGATACCTGATTATCTCTCGCATAACTAATACCATCAGTGCCTAATTCTTTGACAATCAGGGCAGTTTTATCTTCAGCTATTTGTATAGCGTTAGCACCAGTCCCAAATTCAGCAGATTTAAAGACTGGATAATTGCGAAAAGAATTACGAATATCGCCATTTAGGGGGCGATCAATCAAGCGAATTTTACCAGGTGCGCCTCCAAGTTCTGACCAATCAGTAATTTCACCCCGAAAAATCTTGGCCAATTGTTCAATAGTCAAACCACCCTGGAAAGGATTGTTTGCACCAACAATAATGGCAATTTTTTCTCTGTATAAGCTAATTTGTTCTAAACCTTGGGCTTTTTCTGCTGGGGTTAGTCCACGAGCGATCGCTGCTATATCAATTTCACCATCTAGCAACGCTTTGAGTGCCGCATCAGTACCATTAGCTCTAATTTCTACCTCTGTGCCAGAAAACTGTTTCTCAAAACTATCTTTCAGGCTTTGGTTGATCATTACCAAACTCATTGAGCCATCAATCCGCACCCTGGTTGCATTTTCTACTGTTTGCGGTAATGGGAAAGTAGAAACATCAGTTGTTGATTCTGCTAGTACAGGCAATGATACCAAAACATTTGCTGCCAGTGGGGTGGTAGCTAAGGCTAGTGATAAGGCAAGATGAAGGACTATACTATCGTTTTTCTCTTGTTTCCACATACACACTTTATCAAGGTAAAATAAATAATCAAGCAGTCCAGCTATCAAAATACTGTTTTTGTAGAGGAGACGGGTTAATTATACATCCTTATCCCCAGTAACTTCAGTTACCTAAAAAATTCTATACTGCTGTGTGACTGGGTTGATATAACAGTATTTTTTATTATTGTTGATTTTGGGAAATATTGCCCATCACAGCTTAAATCCAAAATCACTCAGGCTTTCATGGACAGGGGTTTAGCAATGCTAAACCCCTACTATAGCTGTATACAGAGTAGTTAGGTTTTGCTGAATAAACATGAAAAGATTATAGGTAAAGGGTCTTAGCCTGCTGGAAGTTAAAAAAGTGCAAGCTTTTATGAGGTGGCAACTGAAAAACCTTGCACTTAATTCCTACTTAGGGTTTGCTGAAAAAGTCCCTTCGTTGAGGCAGGGAATAGGGAATAGGGAATAGGGAATAGTTTTAGCTATCTGTTATCCCCAGATTTTCTAATTTATCAGACCCAAAATGCACAGTTTTTAAGGTATACCCTTCAAA
>NZ_JAQMTI010000249.1:0-3794 GCF_028329225.1 Sphaerospermopsis kisseleviana CS-549
AAGGATTTGAGGATGTCTTTGACAATCTTGGGAAATGAATTTATAATCATGATCAAATCAATATTTTGATATAGCTTGCTCAAATTTTAATATATTTTGGGCTATTTTTATCACAGATTTCTTAACATTCAACACTTCTGGCTTATCAGCTATTATTACCTATTGCTCAATTGCCATTAACCCAAGGTGGTGCAGACCAATTATTAATTGATTTAGAAACTTTTTCTGATGTCCAAGTAGCTTTGAGTGACTTACCAGGACAAAATTTTGAAGAGTTCCGACAATTTGCACAAGAAGTTATGCTGTGGGATGCCATTGCACAATTAGGTTATCGCATTACATTTGTGCATCCAATATCATATCGTCGAGATTGCACAGAATATTTGCAAGAACTTTTTAATTGTTATGGCGATAAAGCGGATTACATCATTATCAAAAATCTGTATTTTGGTGATGAATTTCCTTACTATGACGGTTCTGATATCCAACAGCATATCCAAGCAAATGGAGGTAATGAATTGTATTTGGGGAGGTTATGGAGGGATAGTTATGAATTAGTAGAATCTTTGGATTCACCTTATAGTTATGCAGTGCAAAATTACGAGATAGATTTTATGAACCGTTCTCGTGTGTTTAACTGGATGGAAGAATTTAGTGAGCAAATTAGCAAGAATAAACATATTGAGGAATTATTGGGTTTATTAAACATTACATCGTCATTGGATTTATCAAATCAATTAAATGGCGATTTTTAATTTTTAGTTTCAATATTACAAACAGACTGTACCAAGTTATGTTTCAAGGATTGAATCTGTTGATCAATATTAAAGATTTAGAATCATAACAAATTGAGACTCAAAATGTTTAAAAAACAGGACTTACGCAAAATATCTCTCAAACTCTATTTCGTTCGTGTCTTCATGTCTTCATGTCTTCATGATTCATTATTCCATGACTTGTACGTAATACCATTTCTTTGTGAGGCTGCGCCAAATTTTAGATTGAGCTTTTCTCTCTGTGTAGCGCCAGTTGCTGCCTCTTTCAGAGGAGCTATGCCTACTGCACGCTGCGCGAACGCTAACAAGTCGGGAAACCCGCCCAACGCACTGGCTTCTCTGTGCCTCTGTGGTTCGTTTATTTTAATTCAGCACATCTATGGCTATGACACGCTACGCTATCATACAGAATTGATATAAGTCCTAATCCAAGTTAATTTTCAAAGTTTTTTGAAAACCGAAATATTTTATATTAGTCAATTACAAATCCAACAAGCATTATGTATATTATTAATCAAAATTATCAATTAATTTTTATATGTTGCCCTATTTTCGCTAACTAGTATAAAAACCCGATACCTTATATCTAAAAACGAACATTAGCTTATGAATACATCTGTAGAATCTACTTTAGATACAACATTAGCAGGACAGTCAGACCATTTTAAACAGAAAGTTCTAGATGTAGTTAGACGTTCTGGTATCAATCCTAAAGATCCGTTGTTTTTGGTGTTAAGTTCCCTGGGTAAATTTGAGGTCTTAATGGAAGACATACCAGGAAAACTTAACACTGTAGTAGAGGGTTGGACAACAGAAATAGATGACAAACTTGATAAAGCATCAAGTGTAGCCATTGTTCAACAAAAAAGCGCGATCGCCAAAGCAATATCAACCTTGTTAAGCAAAGCAGAACAGAAAAAATCTAGATCCGTCTTTAATCCTTTAATAGCCACTGGTCTGGTATTATCTGGTTTGTTTGGTATTGTTATGCTGACTGGTAATATATTTTTCCTTTGGAGAGGTAGAGGGTTAACAGAACCAGTTCGCTTGACCGTGGAAGAACAGGAAATTCTGAATTGGGCTAAGTCAAAAGACGGAGAATTTGCTCGTCAAATTATGAAGTGGAACGATTTTGACCTGAGTGTTTGTCGAGCAAAAAAAGCTCAATTAAAAGGCAGATGTATGGTCTGGGTTGTGAATAACGAAGAAAGACAACGTTATCTAGACCAATTAAATCAAAAATCAAAATCAAGCCGTTAAACTGATTTGATTCGTTTCTGGACTATCTATCAGTCCCTCTACAATTGCTTTCGTAGCAGCTTGAGCGCGATTTTGACAATCGAGTTTAGTTAGGATGCGATGGACATGAGACCTCACAGTACCTACACTCAAAAAAAGTTTGTTGGCAATTTGATTGTTTCTATCACCAATAGCAATCATCTGCAAAATCTCTAATTCCCTAGAACTAAGTGAATATTGGTGGAAAACTCGTTTCTTTTTCATACTGGGAAGAACTGCCATAGTTTGAGGGTGTAAATTTTGAATTAATATTTTAGCGATCGCAGAATCTAACCAATGTTCTTCTTTGTACGTAACATAAATAGCTTCTGCTAACTTTTCTTTGGCTATCATTGTCGTACAATATGAATTCGCACCAGCAACAAAAGCTTCTCTAACACAGACTTCTGTGGCTTGGGCATTAAAAATCACGACTTTAGTATTTGATGCTTCTTGTTTAATTTGCCTAGTAACTTCCACACCAGCACCGTTTGCCAAAGTCGAATTCACAAGAGCTATATGTGGTTTGTGAATGTCAATGATTTTTAATCCTTCTGATGCTGTTTGGGCTTCTCCACAAATCTCTATATCAGGAGCAGCAGAGAGTAACATTTTGATACCATATCGACTCAATTCATGGTCATCGATAATTACTGTTTTTATCATGTTGTTTACCTACTATGTTTGCGGTTTCTTCTGATTTGGCAGTATTAATGATGATATTTAGATATGGTAACTTATCTTGTAAGTTAAACAGATGACAGATATAATACTTTAAGATTTTCTTAATATTTGCATAATATGTGCATAGCAAATTTTCTTAGAGGATGTCTGAAAAGTTTTGAGAAAGTGATTTTGATTACGCCAATTGCTTCAACATTAAACGAATCATAGCTACATAAATAAAAGCCTCTGTTGTTTCAGGTAAAATCTCATAGTCCTTACTCAGTCTTCGACACGAGTTAAACCAACCAAAAGTTCTTTCCACAAGCCAACGTTTGGGCAGTACAACAAATCCTTTTTGTTCTTCGTGTCGTGTGACAACACTGCACAGCAAACAATAAACATCCATAACCCAATGCTCACACGCACCCATAAACGCAGACGCTCATGGATTTTCTCCCATGTCCCATCTTTTCTCCACTGCCGAAAATAGTGGTAAACAGTTTTCCATTTCGGGCAGTCGTGAGGCAGCATTCGCCATGCACAACCTGCAGACAGGATGTAAAGTATGGCATTTACCACTGCTTCCATATCAACACTACGTTTTCTACCTCCTTTTTTAGCTTCTAGAATTAACCCTGATAACAGTTCCCACTGTTGAGAAGTCAAATTACTTGGGTAGGATGCATTCATAGCTCTCGTAACGCTGTCATACTTACGTGTTTTTTCTACTGACAGGATACCGTTACGTGGGCTTTCTTACTTCTCAGACATCCTCTAAGAAGTGAGACTCTAAAATTTTTTATTATTTTCATTCATATAAGTCTAAAGATAGATTTTTATGAATAAAGATGCAAACTCAACTGCATTTTTTAATATTTTTATACCTTTTGACAGAAGTCAAATTAAAAATTGTAGGCATAACATATATTAATCTAGGACTTACGCATTGACAGGATCAACCAAATATGAGGTACGGATTTCAGGCTTTTTAACGTGATTTTTTAATGATTTTTGAGTGATCGCTATTGATCGGAAGTTAATCGACAAAAGCCTGAAACGACGGATTTTCGTTCA
>NZ_JAQMTI010000250.1:0-3258 GCF_028329225.1 Sphaerospermopsis kisseleviana CS-549
AATTTCTTTGCCATCTCTTGAAATCCCCAAAAATGCACACTTTTTCCGGTATACCCTTCAAAACCCTTGCACTAATTTCTGTGTTTATCAGCCTCTAACCTTTGATATATCAAGGTTTTAGGTTTATTCAGCAAACCCTAATTAAGAAGCCACAGCAGTAGAACGAGTACGCCGTCTTCTACCATCAGAAACCTTCACAGCAGGTTCAGGCGGTTGTTCAGGAACTTGCAGCAACAAAGTCACAGAAGCTTGACATTGTAACTCCCGACGCAGAGAACGGGCCAACTCCTTCTCTAAAGTGCCTTGTAAACCGCCCCAGTCTATATCATTGGGTTCATTTCCCGTCACAAACTCAGACCAACGAACCCGCAAAATTTCCTCAATGCGTTGCTGTACCCATTTCAATAACAGCGATCGCTCAATACTTGTCACCACACCCCGCAGGTGAATTTCTGGTCTAGCCAACAGTTTACCATTCCAATCAACAGCAGCCGCAATAGTCGCCAGTCCTTCAGAAGCCATCGTTTGCCGTTCTTGCAACACTTTGGCGCTCACCATTCCAGAACTCGTTGTATCCACCAGTTCAATACCCGAAGCTACTTTAGCCGCAACACGGATAGATTCTTCAGTTAGTTCTATCACATCCCCATTCTGAATAATCACCATATTTTCTTTGGGAATGCCCATACTCTGAGCAGTTTCCGAATGCTTCACCAACATCCGATGTTCACCATGAACAGGAACAAAGAACTTAGGACGAGTTAAAGCCAGCATGAGTTTTTGTTCTTCTTGACAACCGTGTCCAGAAACGTGAACGCCCTTATCTCTACCGTAGACCACATGAGCGCCTTGGATCATCAATTTATCAATGGTGTTTACCACCGCAATGGTATTACCAGGAATGGGGTTAGCAGAGAAAACAACTGTATCTCCTTCCCTAATTTTAATATGGGGGTGTTCTTTGTTAGCAATGCGAGTCATGGCCGCCATTGACTCACCTTGAGAACCTGTTGTTAAAATCAGTACGTTCTCATCCGGTAAACCCCGGACAGTATGCAAGGGTTGAAATAGGCTATCTTCACATTTGATATAACCTAAATTCCGGGCATGGGCAATCAAATTTAGCATTGAACGTCCCACAACTGTCACTACTCGGTTATGTTTCTTGGCCAGTTGCAACACTATATTGATCCGATGCACACTGGAAGCAAAGGTAGTAACAAATAAACGCCCTTTAGCTTGGGAGAATACCCGGTCAAGGTTGGGATAAACGGAACGTTCAGAAGGTGTAAATCCTGGTACTTCTGAGTTAGTGGAATCACTTAACAAGCAAAGTACACCTTTTTCCCCATGTTCCGCTAGGCGCTGTAAATCAAACTTTTCGCCATCTACAGGGGTATGGTCAATTTTAAAGTCTCCTGTATGGATAACTACACCTAATGGAGTATGAATAGCAACGGTAAAACTATCAGCAATAGAGTGGGTGTTGCGGATGTATTCGACAAAAAAGGCTTTACCAATTCTGACGACATCACGAGGAAGAACTGTTCTTAATTCTGTGCGATCGCGTACTCCTGCTTCTTCTAATTTCCCCTCTAACATGGCCATTGCTAATCTTGGTCCATAAATCACGGGGATGTCAAATTGTTTCAGGTGAAAAGCAATACCACCAATATGGTCTTCATGACCATGAGTAACGATCATGCCTTTGATTTTATGGCGATTTTCCCGTAAATAAGTTGTATCAGGTAGTACAATATTTACTCCGTGCATGGACTCGGTGGGAAAAGCCAACCCTGCATCCAAGAGGACAATTTCATCCTCGTATTCAAAAACACAGGTATTTTTTCCTATTTCATGTAAACCGCCCAATGGAATAATTTTCAGGGCTGAGTTAGCTTCGTTTCTAGCCATTTTCTCCTGTATCTTGTGTGAGTTGTTAATCAGTTGATAGTTAGCGTTCTTGTATGAAAGACAACATCAAATGTCTATATAATTCAATGTCAAAATAGCCAATTTCCACTTCTGATATTCAATCAATTTGGTATTGAATAAATAAAAGTAATTGACCCCGTTCCCGTAGCTTCTGATCAAAAAAGATTCTTATATCGTTCAGTTGTAGCACAGATGTTTAAATTGCAACCTAGAAGCAATTATTACTTTTTATTTATAAGTATCTGGGAAACCAGCATCTGGCTAGTATCCAATATATTGGCGCTCAGATTAAACTAAGTTTATGCAACACATCCTCTAACTTCTGACAGATTTCTGCGTCAGCTTCGCACAGCGGTGGACGAACTGAACCAACGTTCCAACCTTGAAGTTTTAATGCTTGTTTAACAGGAATGGGATTTGTTGTTAAAAATAAAGCTTTAAACAAAGGGAATAGTTGTAAATGAATCTCAGTAGCAATTTGAATGTTGCCTACATTAAAGGACTCTATCATCTGTTTTAGTTGATTACCTACCAGATGAGAAGCCACACTCACCACGCCTTTAGCCCCAACCGCTAACATAGGCAAGGTTAAAGAATCATCTCCAGCGTAAATCTGAAATTCCTGTGGTGTCAAGCGGCGAATTTCACTAGCTTGATCTAAGTTACCACTGGCTTCTTTAATTCCCACAATGTTGTCGATTTGTGCTAATTGCACAACTGTTTCTGGACTCAAATTTTGACCAGTCCGACCAGGAATATTATATAACAACATCGGTAGGTCAGGACAGGCTTGAGCGATCGCCTGAAAGTGTTTGTATAGTCCTGCTTGGGGTGGTTTGTTGTAGTAAGGTACAACTTGTAAAGAACCATGTACTCCTATTCTAGCTGCTTTTTCGGTTGCTGCGATCGCTTCTTTGGTAGAATTTGAACCACACCCAGCAATTACTTTTGCTTTCCCTGCTACAGATTGCAACACTTCCACAAACAGTTGATACTCTTCATCCCAGCTTAACGTGGGAGATTCACCTGTTGTTCCACATATCACTAATGTATCTGTACCATTGTCAACTAAATTTGCTGCTAATTTTCCAGCTACTTCATAGTTAACACTACCATCTGCTTTAAACGGCGTGATCATTGCCGTTATCACTGTACCAAAATCTACCACCCGTTTTTCACTCCTGATTTGTCTTTAGTTGTTAGTTGTTAGTTGTTAGTTGTTAGTTATTAGTTATTGGTTATTAGTTATTGGTTATTGGTTATTGGTTTATTCATCTTTCTTTCCCAGTCACCAATCACCAGTCACCAGTCACCAGTCACCAG
>NZ_JAQMTI010000251.1:0-17339 GCF_028329225.1 Sphaerospermopsis kisseleviana CS-549
GTGGTAGTCTTTTTCAGAAACTTAATTGGAACACAATCGCGTCTGGCTAAGGCGTGAAAGTCTACTGAGGGATAACTGCTCCCATGCTCCCGTTGAAGTAGAAAGTAAAGTCTAGTTTTGTCTAGGTTTTATATAGCAGGTACAGATTAATAGCTTTAATTCTGCTCTGGTTTGCAGTTCGTAGTGCTGCACAGTGGTATCACTGGTATTGGGAAAATCGTAAGAATAGGGAATAGGGACTGGTGACTGGTGACTGGTGACTGGGTATACAATTTTGGATTTTGGATTTTGGATTTTGGATTGTATTTCATGAATCCAATCTAAAATCTAAAATCTAAAATCTAAAATTCTCCTGCCTCCTGCCTCCTGTCACCTACTGTAAAAGCCCTATAGCATGGAGTAAGCCTCGACCGGTGATAATTTCGATGATCAAGGCAATGAAACCAAGCATCGCAATTCTACCATTCCAGACTTCGGCGCTAGTTGTCATTCCCCATTCCCAACGTTCTTGAGGATACATTTTCACCTTTTTCTTCATCTGGGTAACTTGGGAAAGTTTGAGATCCGGTTTTTCCAAAGACTCAATTACCAAGTCTGCCAGTGCTTGAATAAATACTGGATGAGTGTTGGGAGCAGCAGCACGTCGGAAGTTTTCAATTCCTGCTTCTTCGGCTATTTCCCGATATTCAATATCAATTTCTTGCAAAGTTTCAATGTGTTCAGAAACAAAACTAATGGGTACTACTACCAAATCTTTAACGCCTTTTTCACCCAGTTCTTTTAAGGCATCCTCAGTATAAGGTTGTAGCCATTCCACCGGACCGACACGACTTTGATAAGCTAAGGTGTGGGCATTGGGGCGATTAAGGGTTTGCATAATTAGTTGAGTACATTCCTCAATTTCCTGCTGATAAGGATCGCCTGCTTCTACAACATAGCTTTTTGGTACACCGTGGGCGCTAAAAAAGATGTGTGCCTGATCCGGGTTGGGAAATTGATTGAGTTGCTCAATGATCAGTTCTGCCATTGCTTGCAAGTAACCTGGTTGTTTGTACCAGGAAGCAATCACAGTGTATTCCAAAGGTTGAAGTTTTGGGTTTTCTTGCCAAAGTTTTTCTAACAACCGGAAACTAGAACCACTGGTACTAATAGAAAATTGGGGATACAGTGGCAAAATTACCAACTTGTCAATGTTATCCTGTGCCAGTTGGGCGATCGCCTCTTCTGTGTAGGGATGCCAATAACGCATTCCCACATAGATATTTGCTTCTTTACCCATAGCATCCAATTGGGTTTTTAACGCTTCCCCCTGTTCTTCTGTGATGCTTCGCAATGGTGAACCCCCACCAATTTGCTTATAATTCTCTTGTGATGTTTTTTCTCGCCGTGTGGCAATAAACCAAGCTAATGGTTTTTGCATCCATCGAAATGGTAGGCGAATAATTTCGGGATCTGAAAACAGGTTATATAAGAATGGACCCACATCTTCTAATTTATCAGGTCCACCTAGATTGAGTAATAATACGCCTACACGACCCATAGCAGTTACTTTCCCCCAATCTTTACAATTTTTTTACTAATGTTAACAATATATCTTTATTCAATATAAAGCTTAACGTTAAGGAAATATGCAATGGCAACAATTTTTCGAGACTTGAGTTACCGCTATCAATGGTTATATGATGCCATATCCCGGTTAGCAGCCCTGAGTGTGGGCGGTGAGGGGCGTTTTCGTCAACTCGCTTTACAAGGTTTAAACCTCAACTCAGATACTAAAATTCTAGATTTATGCTGTGGTAGTGGTCAAACTACGGCTTTTTTGGTGAAATTATCACAAAATGTTACAGGATTGGATGCTTCGCCTTTATCTTTACAACGGGCAAAAAAGAATGTGCCGAATGCTACTTATGTAGAAGCTTATGCGGAAAATATGCCTTTTACAGATCATGAGTTTGATGTGGTGCATACTAGCGCCGCTTTACATGAAATGCAACCTGAACAATTAAGAAAAATCATCCAAGAGGTTTATAGAGTATTAAAACCAGGGGGAATTTTTACTTTAGTAGATTTTCATGCTCCCACAAATCCTATATTTTGGCCTGGTTTATCAGTGTTTTTTTGGTTGTTTGAAACGGAAACAGCTTGGCAGTTATTGAAAACTGATTTACCTGGTTTATTAAGAGAATCTGGTTTTGATGTTGGTAAACCAATTTTATATGCTGGTGGTAGTTTACAGGTAATTGTCAGTAGCAAGGCTTGAAAAAATAGGGAACAGGGAAAATAAAATCCGTTCTTCCTGACTCCTGTAAGGGCGAAGTAGGGGCGAAGCATTCGGAAAATAGCCTGTTGCTAAAATTGATAGTTAGTTGCCCGAATGCTGATGCTTCCAGCACGTTTCGCGAACGCCCTTACAGGAAAATAGCCTTTTCATAAAATTGATAATTGGTCGCCCGAATGCTTCGCCCCTACGACTCCTGCCTCCTTAACTCAATTGTGCCACAAGTTGATTTTCTACCAGGGTATTATTTGTTAATAAGTCCTCAACGGTAATTCTTAAAAATCGTTGTTCATCAACTTGAAACATGACTTTAATGCGATCGCTCCCCGGAAAACCAGGGGGTGTAAGTTTAGCAATTTTTCTGGCTTCTTCTGTATCATTCAGCGGTTTAACTGTAGTTGTCACAGACTCAAGTTTGCGAGTTACTAAGCGATCGCCATCAAAATAAACTTCTGTACCTCCGGTTTCTGCGCCTAATTCTCCTAAAATTAACTCAATACTCGGCTGATTTTCCCTAGAAGCACCTAAAACTAATTCTACTGGTTGACTCATGGGATAAGCTTGTCCGGCTTTAATTATTGGTTGCCAACTGTGACGTTGGTTGCGTCTATCCCAGTACCGCACTCCATAGCTATGATACAAAAAGTCCTTGATTTCTAAACCTTGGGTAATTTGTAATGCACCTTGAGCGATCGCTTCAAAAGGTTTTTGATAACGGATTTTTTCTGGTTCAAAATATTGCTGTACCCATGTATTTACTACTGGTAATTGTACAGTTCCACCCACTAACAAAACTGCATTAATATCATCTAGTTCTATACCTTGACGACGGGCTTGTTGTAACAAGGTCATCATGGTATCATGTAACTTATCAAAAAATCCATGATCTTTGAGAATATTCTCTAAAGTTTGACGGTTAAGATCCAATTCATAACTTTCAAAAGTTTCATCATTAAAATAAACTTCACTGGCTTTATTTTGGGTAGATAATTGAATTTTTACTCGTTCTGCTAACCGAGTAATTATAGAATTAACTGGCAACCCTTTAGTTTTGACAAAATAATCAACTATCCAATTATCAATATCTGTACCACCTAAATTTTGCCCCGCTTTTGCTAATACACGGGCTGTTTTTACCTTTTGTTTGGAATCTTCCGCTAAAGATTTATTACCCCACTTTAATAAAAATCCTACTGGTTTAGTATTAGTTTGTGCCTGTTGATCTAAACGTACCAAAGATAAATCTAATGTTCCACCACCAAAATCAATTACTAACAAATTTTCTTGTGCTGTTAAACCATAACCTAAAGCCGCAGCAGTAGGTTCATCTAACATCCTAACTTGTTCTACTGGAAGTGCTTGAAAAACTTTGCCTAACCAGTGACGATAAGCTTCAAAACTGTCTACAGGTACTGTTAAAACCAAAGAATCTAAACCACCTTCTATTAGTGTTAATTCTTCGATTACCTTAGTTAAAAACCATTTACCTATTTTTTCAAAGGTGACGATTTCTCCATCTAGTTCTGGTAAAAAACCCTGAATATCTGCGCCAATACCGCGTTTAAAACTACGGAAAAATCGGTTATCATCTTTGAGATCCAAACCGCGATCGCGCACTTGCTGTCCAACTAAAACTTTACTTTCACTCGCTGCTTCTACATATACTAAACTGGGAATCAGTGGGGGATTAAGACTTTGTTGCAGGGATAAACCCGGTAAAGTCAAAGTTTCCGGTTGCTGGGTAACGGGATTCCAGCGAGTAATAACTGTGTTGCTAGTACCAAAATCAATCGCGATCGCCATTTCTCAATTTATTATTGATCAACTAATTAAGTAAAGTTAATATAACGTTAATTATTCTGCATTAACCACCAATCCCGCAAATGGGCGATCGCTTTTTCTTTGTGTTTGGCTTCTACTTCTATCCAGGGTACTTGGTGGTAAGCTTGAGGCATGGCTGTAATTAAATCACTGTGTTTTCTATCATTAAAACCTGTTTCCCCATTAGAAATATGTACTAACTGCCAATCTGGATTTTCCCAAGTTTCTCGCGCTGCCAAAACCACATATTCTACACTAGGATGATCATAAGAATCTAACTTTTCATAGCAAATGTGATGATGTGCATCAAAAACCATCGGTATACCAGCTTGTTGACATACCTCTAAAATCTCCTGAGCATTATAAGCATATTCATCATTTTCTAAAGTTAAGCGGTTTTTAATACCTGGTGGTAGTTCAGAAATTACTTTTACCAATTTTTCCCCACGTTGAGATTTACCACCATGAATATTCATTAACGCCCAAGGTGACTGAGGTAAACCAAGTAAATCTAAAGTGTAGGCGTGGTTTGTTAAAATTTTGATACTATTTTCTATGACTTCATCATTATCAGAACTCAAGACTACAAACTGATCTGGATGTAACACCATTCTGATGTTTAATTTTTCTGCCTTCTCCCCAATTTTTGCTAAATCTTCCCTCATTTCTTCTAATATATTTCCACCAATTTTATCTTCCATATCACTCATCGGAAATAAAGCCGAAGTCATGCGATAAAGGCGAATATTTTGCTTTTGACAGAAAGTTAACGCCCCATCCAAGCAGCGCAAATTATTTTGATAAAGTTCTTTTAGGGTATCTTCTCTTTGTTGAAGAGAAAGTTTTAAATAACGGGTCCGGGTAATAGTCCGAAAACGCACTTGTTTATCAATAGTGATACAAACCAAACCTAAATGTGGCTCAGTTTGGTTTTGCTGTTGTGGATTTATTTTTTTTAATGTTATCTCTTTTTGTTGTAATTTCATATTTTTTTGGTAATTGGTAATTGGTAATTGGTAATTGGTAATTGGTAATTGGTAATTGGTAAATGCTATATATGCAAATCTAAGTTTAACAGATTCCATATCATAATTTCAAGAAAATGTGAAGAAACTTTTAGATTTGACAAAAATCGAAGAGTGGGATGGACGAACTGTAAAAGAAAGAGAAGAAAAAATAAGAGAAGCGGCATTAGTGTTAGCGGATCAATGTATTGCAATGTTATTGCAATGTTATTGCATAAGCTTTCTCAATCAGAAGTGGCTCATGAAACAGCAATAAATCAAACCAAAGGTTATTGGCATCCCAAGACAAAAAGACATAGTTGTAGAAAAAGAGAAATATTAACAGTAGGTAATGTTTTAGTAACGCTCAAATGACCTTAATTATTAACAATCTATGTATTTGATGAACAGGGGAAAAAAGTAAAAACTCAGAATATCCCTATTACCAACGATAGAACTTATGAAGATTATCAGAGATTTTTACCAATCCAGGACTTACGCAAAAGGGAACGAAAGTAGGGGTAATACCCTTCGGGAAGCAAGCTACATGAATTACCCCTACGCAAGAATAAGGTTTTCAGTCACATCTTGCGTAAGTCCTACAATCTTAGAAATGCAGCTAATTAGGGTTTGCTGAAAAAGTCCTTTTGTGAATATTAAGGAGTATGGCTAACGCCAAGCTTACTTCGACAGGCTCAGTACAAGTCGCTATCAAGGAGTCAGGAGATCACAGTATATTTGGGAGTTACTGGTTTTCCCCAACATGGTGCTATTGGTACAGCATTAATTCAAACTGCTGATGCTGCCCTTTATCGTGCTAAAGCTGCTGGGCGTAACCAAGTTGTGGTTGCACCTTAGAAATTATGAATTTGAAGGAGCTACTCCTGACTCCTGACTGCTCACCCACACAGAAAGACTTTGTCAACTCTAGATAATTAACTGATATGATTTAGCCTTGAATCTCCCAGTCAAAAAAGCATTTATTGTCATTTACTGATAATTAATTATGGTTGTTGTAGCAATTCTCGCCGCTGGAAAAGGCACAAGAATGAAATCTCATCTACCTAAAGTTTTACATTCTTTGGGTGGAAAATCTCTAGTCGAGAGAGTTATTGATAGTCTAGAACCCCTTGCACCTGAACGCAGGTTAGTAATTGTTGGGTATCAATCTGAAGAAGTAAAAACTGCTTTAGGTGGAAATTCTGAATTGGAATTTGTGGAACAAACTGTACAATTAGGCACAGGACACGCTATTCAACAATTACTTCCTCATTTAGAAGGTTACACTGGGGATTTGTTAATTTTAAATGGTGATGTGCCTTTGTTGCAAACTAAAACTCTGAAAAACTTATTACAAATTCATCAAGAAAATCAAAATTCCTGTACTATTCTCACAGCACATTTATCAAATCCCCAAGGTTACGGAAGAGTTTTTTGTGATGAAAACGGCATTGTGCAGGAAATAGTTGAAGATAAAGATTGCACTCCTGAACAAAGAAAAAATCACCGTGTTAATGCTGGTATTTACTGTTTCCGCTGGTCTGATTTAGCAAAATTTTTACCACATTTACAAAATAATAATGCCCAAAAAGAATATTATCTCACTGATGCTGTTACCCAAGTAGGTAAGGTGATGGCTGTAGATGTGGAAGATGACCAAGAAATTCTGGGAATTAATGATAGATTGCAATTAGCCACAGCTTACGAGATTTTGCAAAGACGTATTCAGGAAAAATGGCTTTTGGCAGGTGTGACGATTATTGATCCTGCTAGTGTGACAATTGATGAAACTGTAGAATTACAGCCAGATGTGATTATTGAACCTCAAACTCATTTACGGGGTAAAACATTGATTAAATCTGGTAGTCGCATAGGACCTGGAAGTTTAATTGAAAATAGCCAGTTGGGTGAAAATGTCACTGTGCAATATTCTGTAGTCAAAGATAGTTTTGTGGAAGCAGGAACTCGTATTGGTCCTTATGCTCATTTGCGTGGCCATGCGGAAGTGGGTGAAAATTGCAGAATTGGTAATTTTGTAGAGTTGAAAAATACTCAATTAGGAGATGCTTCTAATGTTGCACACCTTTCTTATTTGGGTGATACAACTGCGGGAACTCAGGTAAATATTGGTGCAGGAACAATTACCGCTAATTATGATGGAGTGAAAAAACATAGAACCAGAATAGGCGATCGCACCAAAACCGGTTCTAATAGTGTTTTAGTCGCACCTATTACCATCGGTAATGATGTTTATATTGCCGCAGGTTCAACGGTGACAGAAGATGTGGAAAATGAAGCTTTAGTCATTGCCCGGAGTCGTCAGGTAGTTAAACCAGGTTGGAAGATCAAAGCTGAAAGATAAGTAGGTGACTGGGGACTGGTGACTGGGGACTGGTGACTGGGGAAGAGGTAATTGGGAAAATACAAATAATTTCTCCCTGCCTCCCCTGCCTCCCCTGCCTCCCCTGCCTCCCCTGCCCCCTGCCTTTTACTTTGACTCTTCCATTTGACCAACTCTGCGAATGTTAAGAATATCACTCATTTTTCTAATCTGCACAAACAGATGTTCTAATTGATTGCGATCGCGGATCTCAATACCCAAATCCATCAACGCTGGTTGTCCCAAAGCTGTTTTCACATTAGCATGACGCACATTGATGCCTTGATCACTCAACCGCGATAAAATATCTTTTAAGATTCCCACTCGATCCAAAGTTTCAATTTGAATCTCTATGGGGTAAGTGTGAGGACGGCCATGATGTTCTATTGCTGTATTCCATCTTACGGGTACTAGGCGCTCACATTCCACATTGTCCACATTATGACATCCTTGGCGATGAATGGATATACCCCGTCCCCGCGTTACCACCCCAATAATAGCTTCACCAGGAATCGGCGTACAACATCCAGCTATATGATAAACCAATCCTTCTACGCCAATAATCGGTGAATCACTAGCACGGGATGTACTGGGTGAGGTTTCCCGTGTAGTTTTTGATGTTGATTCTTTGGGGATAAATGGAATCACATCAGCTACAGGTTGTTGTGCTTTTACCACTTCTCGCCAGCGGTTTAACACTAAGTTTAAGGTAATTTCCCCGTAACCTAAACCTGCCAGTAAATCTTCCACACTGTGATAATTGCACTTTTCTGCCACAGTTTGCATTGCGTCTGATTTCAACAAGTGATCAAAACCTGTTTTCCCTAGTTCCTTCTCTAATAAATCCCTTCCCCGCGCTAGATTTTCTTCCCTGCGCGATCGCTTATACCATTGTTTAATCCGATATTTCGCCGCCGAAGTCCTGACAAAATTCAACCAATCCAAACTCGGATGGCTATTTTTTTGCGTAATAATATCAACAATATCCCCATTTTGTAATCGGGTGGATAACGGCACAATGCGCCCATTTACCCGCGCCCCTGCACAATGGTTTCCGACCTCTGTATGAATTCGATAAGCAAAATCTATACTTGTAGATCCCGGACTTAGAGGTACGACATCCCCCTTTGGAGTGAAAACATAAACATCATCTTCAAATAAATTATCTTTGATACTATCTAAATATTCTTGCGCGTCTTTTAAATCACTCTGCCATTCCAATAGTTGCCGCAACCAAGTAAATTTTTCATCTGCTCCTGTTACCTGACTGGTAGAACCGCCTGTTTCTTTATACTTCCAATGGGCAGCAATCCCATACTCCGCAACATGGTGCATTTCCATTGTGCGAATTTGCACTTCCAACGGGCGACCGGTCAAACCTATCACCCCTGTATGCAAGGATTGGTAACGGTTAGGTTTAGGTAAACCAATGTAATCTTTAAATCTGCCGGGAATAGGACGAAAAGCATCATGAACCACCGCCAAAGCCCGATAACATTCTTCATTTGTTTGGACAATGATTCTCAGTGCAGCCAAATCATAAATTTCATGAAATTCTTTTTGCTGTCGCTGCATTTTTTGATAAATGCTATACAGATGTTTGGGGCGACCGCTAACCTCCAAACATTTAATACCCGCTTGTTGCATTCTCTCCCGCAACACTTCCTTAGCTTTAGTCAATTTTTCTTCCCGTGCCGTCCTTTTTTCCGCAACGTGCTGTTGAATTTCTCGGTAAGCATCAGGTTCTAAATATTTAAAGGCTAAATCCTCTAATTCCCATTTAATATGCCAAATCCCCAAACGATTGGCTAAAGGTGCAAAGATATCTCGTGTTTCCTGGGCGCTGCGGCGACGGCTGGCTTCTGACATATATTGCAATGTTCGCATATTATGCAAACGATCCGCCAATTTCACCACAATTACCCGAATATCCTGCGCCATTGCCAAAAACATTCGCCGGAAGTTTTCCGCTTGACTGTCGGTTTTACTGGTGAAATTAATTTTAGAAAGCTTG
This sequence comes from Sphaerospermopsis kisseleviana CS-549, assembly GCF_028329225.1. Lineage (NCBI taxonomy): Bacteria > Bacillati > Cyanobacteriota > Cyanophyceae > Nostocales > Aphanizomenonaceae > Sphaerospermopsis > Sphaerospermopsis kisseleviana. The sequence goes on from NZ_JAQMTI010000251.1 coordinate 9,498, forward strand.
GTGACACCTTCTACCAGTTGGCGCACTTCTGCCCCAAAATTTTCTTCTATTTGTTCAATTGTAACTTCTGTATCTTCAACTACATCATGAAGAAATCCAGCTGCTATCATAGCAGCACTACCACCTAAGTCTCGTAGTAAATCAGCTACGGCTACAGGATGGGCAATATACGCTTCTCCAGATTTACGATACTGTCCTTGATGCAGTTGATAGGCAAATTTAAAGGCATTACAAATCAAAGTGGCATCATTGTGCGTTCGGTGATCTTCTCCCGTGTTGCTTTTCGCTAATGTTTCTCGTAAACATTTTTTAAGCCATTCCGGGAGACTAACATCAACGGAGGAATCAACAAGTAAGCTGCTCATACAAGAGAAATGATAAGTTTTTCGTGGATCGGTGAGATATAGATGAAAATGACAGCATCTTCTATTGACGATGCTGCCCTACAGACGGGTGGGAAAAATTTTGTCAGAATGATTTTCTGATTACCTGATGATCTCATGACTGATCAGCCTGACTATCCATAAGAATCAACCAAGTCTCACAGATGGTTTTAAGGCTATTCTTAGGAATGAGTTGGGAAAAAGGTTTATTCTAGAAATAAATTTTCTTGTAGTTTATACTATCTCAACTAGCACCAAATGTCTTTAAATCTGCAAAAATATCAGGAATTGACAACATTACTGGAGGAATTACGCTCCAATGTTCACAAAACTCTATTAGATATTCCTACCTTGCGATCGCATCTAGCCGATTTACAGCATTTTTTTTTACAAGAAATCGCTCCCTTCACTGATTTAAACTACCGCCAGCAGTCTTATCAAACGGAAATTAGCAAGCAACTTCGTTTATTAGAAGTAGATGTAATTTTTTTACAAGGCGCAAGACAGTCTACTACAATACAGGCAAGATTAAAAACAATTACAGAGCGTATTAATATTTTAATTCGATTCTGTGAGGCTATTTTACACCCAGATGAGAAGGGAGAATATTAACTAATATGAATCTGCTATCAAGGCAATAGTTTTCATGGTAGGTTGGTTGCAACTACATGACAAACACACTCATCTTAGTATAAATATTCTATATGCTTACTAAAATACGTAGCATTTTAGCTCAATTTTTTAACAACTCCAGAACAATCAACAACGAACCACTAAATAAAGTGAGTTTGATTGTAATCATTATAGTAGATATTTTCATTTTAATCAATGTTTTTACAGGTTTAGAGGATATTAGTAGATGGCATCTTAGCCCCTACCAAGCCTATCCGTGTTATTCAGAATGGGAGAATTATCAAAAGCAAAGTGATAAAAATAAAGATTATGACATGATCATAAGCTCAGTACCATTGAACAATAATCAACCGCAGTTTCAAGCAGAATATCAACAGCAAGAAATTGGACATTTAGGAAAAGTTTCAGAAATATGTATAAATTATGCCGAGTTAAAAGACAGACTGAATAATAACCTAAATCAAAAAAATATTACAAATATAAATCTACGCCAGGAGAAAATTAATCAATTAGAACAAGCGAATATAAATATTCGCGATCAATATGAATCAACGCTGTTGGAAAAAATTGCGGGACAGTCATCTGAAAAATCTATCAATCAAGTCAGTGCTGAAAAAGCTAAACAAAACTTAGATAAAAATCAACAACAAATTGGACAAATTAAACAAGAAATTAATAATCTTAAAAACCAACTTCTTACTAAACCAGAAAGTCTTAATTTTCTATCTTTGATCAAAGATGAGAATAAATTCACGGCAGTTAAACAAGGTTATGAAAGAGCCTCGTTTTGGTATCCTAGTATCCAGCTTACATTTCAATCTATCTTTCTACTACCTTTAATTATTATTGCTTTATTAGTCTATAGAATAAGTCAAAGTCGAGGATATGGACTTATTGCATTAATTAGCTGGCATTTGCTGGTAATATTTTTGATTCCTCTTGTTCTCAAAGTCTTAGAATTTCTGCAAGTTGGTGTAGTCTTTCAATTCTTATTAAGTGTTGTTAACAAACTATTGGGTGGGTTACTATTCTTAATTAGTTATGTTTATATCTTGCTAATTCCTCTCATAGGTTTTGGCATTATCAAGTTCTTTCAAGGAGTAGTATTTAATACCAAATTTCAAGCTGCTAGAAGAGTTCAAAAATCACAATGTATCAATTGTGGAAAAACTCTTAAATCCAATAATGCCCATTGTCCTCATTGCGGTTATTATCAATATATAGAGTGTCACAATTGCCATAATTTAACTTACAAAAAGTTACCTTATTGTTATCATTGTGGAACTGAGCAAAATTCTAGTCAGATACAAGACGTTGGATCAGTAGACAATAAATAGACGATAATTAACTATAATTAACCATGAGTGAAGCCTTATTTAGTGTTGAAAATCTCCGCGTAGCTTATCCCCAATTTGACGAAGAAGCACCAATCTGGGCGGTTAATGATGTATCTTTTGCACTTCAACCAGGGGAAAAAATGGGCTTGGTGGGTGAGTCGGGTTGTGGTAAATCTACTATTGGCAGGGCAATTATGCGTTTATTACCTGCCTCTAGTCGAGTTGAAGGTAAGATAATTTTTCGTGATGATTCCGTATTAGATTTAACACCTGTGCAAATGCAAAAGTTTCGCGGTGAAGCAGTAGCTTTGGTGTTTCAAGATCCCATGACAAGATTAGATCCTTTAATGACTATTGGTAATCATTGTTTAGAGACCTTGGCAGCGCATTCACCAGAATTAACTAAACAACAAGCGAAAGAAAAAGCTTTAGCAACTTTAGAAAAGGTGAAAATTCCTGCAAGTCGTTGGAGTCAGTACCCCCATGAGTTTAGCGGAGGGATGCGTCAAAGAGTTGCTATTGCGTTAGCTTTACTGTTGAATCCTAAATTAATTGTTGCTGATGAACCGACGACGAGCTTAGATGTTACCGTTTCTGCTCAGATTTTACAAGAACTAACGCGGTTATGTGCAGAAGACAATATGGGATTATTATTAATTTCCCATGATTTAGCAATGGTAGGGGAATATTGCGATCGCATTGGGGTCATGTATCAAGGTAAAATGGTAGAAACAGGGAAAACAGAAAATGTCTTTAAAAATCCTCAACATGAATACACCCAATCTTTATTAAAAGCAGCATTACATATTCAACAAGAAGAGGTAACAGGGAACACTTCGACAAGCTCAGTGCATCGCAGGGAACAGGGAACAGTAATTAAAGAAAAACCAATTTTAAAACTTACAGAACTGCAAAAACATTATACCATAGAACCGAATTTTATTGAAAGAATATTTAAAGGTGAAGGGCAACAAATTAAAGCTGTAGATGGTATTAATTTAGAATTATATCCAGGGGAAATATTAGGATTAGTCGGAGAATCTGGTTGTGGGAAAAGTACACTTTCTCGGACTATTTTACAATTAATTCCTCCCACTGGGGGAAAAGTGGAATTTTTAGGACAGGATTTAACTAAATTATCCCGTAAAGAAATTCGCGATTCCCGCAGACAAATCCAAATGGTATTTCAAGATCCTCATGCTTGTTTAAATCCTGCCATGACAGTGGGACAAAGTATAGCAGATCCCCTATTAATTCACAACTTAGCTAATGCTGAAAAAGCCAAAGAAAAGGTTTTATGGATGTTGGAAAAAGTGGGATTAACACCAGCAGAAATGTATTATCAACGTTATCCCTCAGATTTATCGGGAGGACAACAACAAAGGGTAGCCATTGCTAGAGCTTTAATTACCCAACCTAAACTGGTAATATGTGATGAACCAGTGAGTATGTTAGATGCCAGTGTACAATCACAAGTTTTAGATTTAATGCTACAATTAAAAGACGAATTTGAGTTAACCTATTTATTTATTACCCATGATTTATGGTTAGCTCGTTTTTTGTGCGATCGCATAGCCGTTATGAATGGTGGTAAAATTGTAGAACTAGGAAATACAAAAGAAATTTTTGCTCATCCCCAACATCCCTACACAAAAACTTTACTAGCTGCTGCACCATCATTAGCTAGAGTTTAATATCATTATTATCCATTACCCATTACCCATTACCCATTACCCATTACCCATTACCCATTACCAAATTAAATAATGTCTAAAAATCAACCGATAAATTCATTTAAAAATAAAAACTATTCCTTGGATAAATGGCAAGAGAGAATAGCACAAATCGCCTATCGTTTCAATAAAGAATATCAAAAAGAACCCTTTGAAGTACCCGCAGAAGTAGAAGAAATGCCAATCTATAAAGAATGGAAAAATGGCATTTTAGCTTATAAAATTGCTTCCCCATTTTGGGAAATTGCCCAACCGCAAAAAAACCAACGTTGTTTAGACATTGGTTGCGGAGTCAGCTTTTTAATCTATCCTTGGAGAGATTGGCAAACATATTTTTATGGTCAAGAAATTAGTAATATAGCCAGAGATACACTAAATTCTCGTGGTTCACAACTAAATTCAAAACTATTCAAAGGTGTGGAATTAGGTCCAGCACACCAATTAAACTATGATGCAGCACAATTTGATTTAGTTATAGCTACAGGATTTAGTTGTTATTTTCCCCTAGAATATTGGCAATCTGTTTTATCAGAAGTCAAAAGAGTATTAAAACCAGGTGGATATTTTGTATTTGATATTCTTAACTCAGAACAACCATTAGCGGAAGATTGGGCAGTTTTAGAAACCTATTTAGGTGCAGAAGTGTTTTTAGAAACTGCATCCGATTGGGAAAAAACAATTAAAAATGCAGGTGCGAAAATAGTTAAAAAGCAATTAGGAGAATTATTTGAATTGTACAAAATCAGATTTTAAAAGTTCATTAAAATTTCACTTATTCAACCTCTTGCTTTTTAACATTACTACAATAAACCTAAGAGGATGTTTTAAAAGTCTCTCATGACTGTAAATTAATACTAATTCACAACGTAAGTTTCTAGTTAACTAAACTATCTAATGATGAAACAATAAATCTTGATTAAAAATGCTCATAAATTTTGCGGTGACAGTGTATGATTTGTGAAGATTGTACCGATAATTTGAATTTTGCCCAAAAAGCCGCAATGATTATTCGCCATGCCACAGAAACAGACTTACCAGAAATTGTAGCCATTTATAACGCTGCTGTTCCCACACGCATGGCAACAGCCGATTTAGAACCCGTAACCGTAGAAAGTCGCATTGCCTGGTTTCAGGGAAGAGTACCTTCACAACGTCCCCTGTGGGTAGTAGAAATAGATGGGATGATTGCCGGATGGCTGAGTTTTCAATCCTTTTATGGTAGACCAGCTTACCATTCCACCGCCGAAATTAGTATTTACATTTCCCCAAACTTTCAAAAACGTGGTTTAGGAAAGTTACTTTTAGAAAAAGCAATTAATGAAAGTCCAAGTTTGGGGTTAAAAACTTTAGTTAGTTTTATTTTTGCTCACAATCAACCTAGTTTAAAACTATTTGCTAAATTGGGTTTTCAAAACTGGGGATATTTACCCAAAATAGCTGATTTAGCCGGCGTAGAAAGAGATTTAATTATTCTGGGTTTACGAGTTGGGGAAAAGTGAAATAGGTGATTGGTGACTGGTGATTGGTGACTGGTGATAGGTGACTGGTGATAGGTGACTGGGAACAGGAGGATAATATTAATTTTTGTCTATTCCCTATTCCCTGTTCCCTATTCCCTGTTCCCTAATAACTAACGAGAAGTTAAACTATCAAAGCGATATTCAGTACCAACCCTGAGTCTATTAGCATTGTACTCAGGAGACATCAACAGCGAAGAATTGTAAGGATTGGGTAAATCAGGGGTACGAAGATAAGGATCATTCTGTGCTTGCTGCATGATAACATCATGATACACAATGTTAACTAACTGACCATCTTTAGCTATTTCATTATCAGGAAAAGTAGTTCCGAACTTACCCCCAGGACCTAATAAAGAATCTACCTGACGCTGTAAACTGCCATTGTCATAAAAATTAGGATGATTGCGAAAATAAGCTCTATCGAAAGCATTGCTGGTTGATTCATAATTTTCTGTTTGCATCTCAGCAACTGCAACTACAGGAAATGTAGTAGTAGCAAGTAGTACCATCAACCCACCCAATCCAGGCAAATTTATACTCAAGTTTACAACTCCTCAATTTTTAGGCAAACTTGGGCAACTCTTAATTTATGCTTAATTTCAGAACTTTCATTAGTTCAACCTTTGGTGTAGCACAACTTTTAACGGTTTGTAATGTCGTATTCTACTGAAACATCCAACCCATCGGATATTTGGGCAACCACTACTGATTTAACTACCCTGCGTCAGAAGTTACTAAATTTATTTTGCCAACTTGCTTATCAAGAAGGTGATTTTGTTCTTTCCTCTGGACAACGTAGTTCTTACTATATTAATGGTAAACAGGTTACACTCCACCCCCAAGGAGCTTTAGCTATAGGTAGGTTGATATTACATATTCTACCAGTAGATACACAGGCTGTCGCAGGTTTAACTCTGGGTGCTGACCCTATTGTTTCCGCTGTCAGTGTGGTTTCTGTCTATGAAAATCGCCCCATACCAGCGTTAATTATTCGCAAAGAAGCTAAGGGGCATGGCACAATGGCTTACATTGAAGGTCCTACTTTACCCACGGGTGCAAAAGTTGTAGTCCTGGAAGATGTAGTGACAACTGGCCAATCTGCACTGAAAGCAGTTGAACGTTTACAAGCAGCAGGTTATACCGTTGATAGGGTAATTTCTTTGATCGACAGACTTCAAGGAGGCGCAGAATTATATAAATCTGCTGGTTTACAGTTTGATGCGCTCTTTTCTATTCAGGATTTACAAGCAAGGTATCAGCAAATATAGGGGACTGGGGACACTTCGACAAGCTCAGTGCATCGCTGGGGACTGGGGACTGGGGACTGGGTTAAATTATCCTTGATCTCCTGACTCCTGACTCCTATTTTAAGAGGTGAAATTATGTCTCAAAATACCATTAACTACATGATTCATAAATCCAATTTACGGGGTCATAGTAAAATTGATTGGTTGGATAGTTATCATACATTTTCCTTTAGTCATTTTTATGATCCCGACCGCATGGGATTCCGTTCCCTCAGAGTCATTAATGATGACAGTATTGCTGCTGGTGCTGGTTTTCCAACTCATGGACATCGAGATATGGAAATTCTCACCTATGTTTTATCAGGTGCAGTAGAACATAAAGATAGTTTGGGTACAGGTTCGGTGATTCGTCCAGGTGATGCTCAAATTATGAGTGCTGGTACAGGAATCATGCACAGTGAATTTAATCATTCCCAAACTGAAGAATTACACCTGCTGCAAATATGGATTTTGCCGGATCAACAACGTTTAAAACCAAGATATGAACAAAAAGCTTTTTCTGTAGAAGATAAAAAGGGAAAACTAAGGTTAATTGGTTCTCAAGATGGTCGTGATGGATCTATCACTATTCATCAAGATATTGATTTATATGCCTCTATCTTAGAAAAAGGTGATGTGATTAATTATTATGTTCAACTCTATCGTTATGCTTGGTTGCAAATAGCTACAGGTGAAGCAATCTTTAATGGAAAACAACTCCAAGCAGGTGATGGAGTGCAAATTACTGGAGATCAGAAAATAGAACTGAGTACAAATCAGAACGCGGAAATTTTACTTTTTGACTTGGCTTAAATAGGGTTTGCTGAATAAACCTAAAACCTTGATATATCAAAGGTTAGAGGCTGATAAACACAGAAATTAGTGCAAGGGTTTTGAAGGGTATACCGGAAAAAGTGTGCATTTTTTGGGATTTCAAGAGATGGCAAAGA
>NZ_JAQMTI010000252.1:0-15478 GCF_028329225.1 Sphaerospermopsis kisseleviana CS-549
ATTTTGGCGGTATTACACTCCATATTTGCCTTTGCTTGTTTACCCAGGCTGCGGTCAAATGCCGAGACGAGATAAATCAGGGGTTTCTCCTTATCAAAATACTTCTTCGTGTAGATGGTTGTTCCTACTCGCAGTCCAATCGTATCATATTCGCGGCGAATAAATTCGCCGTTGGCACTTCCTCCACTGTAAGACAGCCAAGTGGCTTCCGTGCCTTTGAGCGATTTTCTTGTGAACTTTAGTTTGCTAAAATTACAAACTTTCCATTTTTAATTATGGAGTAGCTGCCGTCAACCGCACTCAGTAAAAAAATAAGCGTTCTCAATTACTCTTCTTCCTGTACTCGCCTTCGTACTGAATCAGCATGGGAAGGCAAACCTTCCGCTTTCGCTAAAGTCTCAATTGCACCGGCGACTTTCTCCAGTGCGGTTGGTGAGTATTGGATAATACTAGAGTGTTTAAGAAAAGTTTCTACACCCAAGGCAGAAGCATAACGAGCAGCACCGGAAGTAGGTAAGGTATGGTTTGGACCTGCTAAATAGTCACCTACAGCTTCTGGTGTGGAATTACCCAGGAAAATAGCCCCGGCATGACGAATGTGAGAAATTAAAGTCCAAGGATCTTCAACTTCCAATTCTAGATGTTCAGGTGCAAATTCATTGGAAAATTCTGCCGCTGCTTCTAAAGATTCGACAACAACAATTAACCCATAGTGAGCGATCGCTTTTTCTGTATCTATCCGTCTGGGATGATCTACCAGTTGTCTATCTACTGCTGCCTGGACTTTTTTCGCTAAACCCGCATCTGTGGTTAACAAAATCGCCGCCGCCATTGGATCATGTTCTGCCTGAGCTAACATATCCGCAGCAACATGGGCAGGATTAGCCGTTTCATCGGCAATAATTAGCACTTCGCTCGGTCCTGCTAAGGAATCAATGCCCACAGTGCCGTAAACTAGTTTTTTGGCCAAGGTGACATAAATGTTACCTGGTCCGCTAATGACATTCACTTTAGGAATTGTTTCCGTACCGTAGGCTAAAGCAGCGATCGCTTGAGCGCCACCAATCCGATAAATTTCTTCTACTCCAGCTTCTTGGGCAGCCACCAAGACTGCTGGATTGATTGCTTTACCTGCTCCTGGTGGTGTTACCATCACTATACGCGGTACACCTGCTACTTTAGCTGGTATCGCATTCATTAGCACTGTACTGGGGTAAGAAGCTCTACCTCCAGGGACGTATAAACCTGCCCGATCTACAGGAGTATAGCGTTTACCCAGTACCACTTCATCATCGCCAAAGTGTACCCAGCTTTTTGGTACTCGCTGACGGTGAAACGCTTCAATTTGGCGACAAGCCCGCTGAATAGCTGCCAACAAATCCTTTGATACCTGTTGGTAAGCTGCATCCAGTTCTGAACCTGTCACCCTCAGTTCTTCTGGTTGCAAGGTTTGATGGTCAAATTCGGCAGTGTAGTGCAGTACAGCTTTGTCGCCTTGGCGCTTGACTGCTTGCAACACTTCACGTACCGTTGCTTCTTTGTGAAGCACCTGTTCATCGTGAGTACGATCGCAGATACGTTGTAGTTCGGATATAACGTCTGCCTGCTGAGTAATAATTCGCAGCATGGAGTAGTAAGGACAATGCCAAAATTAGAATTTTCCTGTTTGATCATTAGTCTGGCTTTTTACCCTGAGGATATCAAGCTTTTCCTAACTCTCTTCTCTAGCTTAACCTGCATTCTTTTGATACTCCCAGGATGGCTACAGATATTTTACTTGCATAATAAGAATTTAATGATTTTATACTCACTAAAAAGCAGGTTAGATGCTGGGAGTAGTTGCGTTGGCAATTTAATTTATTTATAGGTAACTTATTCTAACCTATTTCCCCGTCCTGAATATACATCCAGGCCTATTATTTTCCTACTCGGAGGCAGGAGGCAGGAGTCAGGAGTCAGGAGTCAGGAGTCAGGAGGCCGTTTTTATCAGGTTGATTTATACCCGCTACCAAAACTTTTGCCCTTCAAAAGCGTTAGCATAGCGGGACGAAGTGCGGTTTGAGATCCGATTGTTTCGATAAATGAGACGGCAGCGTAAGTGGCCAGTTATGGTTTTAAAGGTTAGAAAATGGGAATTACCAGAAGCTAATAAGCAGATATAGATACAAAAATCCCATATATTTCACTGGAAATTGATTGTTTATCCTGACTCCTGACTCCTGAACTTCTGCCTCCTGCCTTCTGCCCCCTGCCTCCTGCCCTAACATCCCACCGGAAAATTTTTCTGTGAAATTATAACATTGGCAAATTTTGTGCTATATTAGTAAGTCTAGTAGTGTGTGTACATATTAATTAATAGTTTTTTTGGAACTGACTGTGGCGAATACAAAATCAGCACTTAAACGCGCCCAAATCGCAGAACGCAACCGACTGCGTAACAAAGCATATAAATCAGCAGTAAAGACGCTGATGAAGAAATATTTGGCTGCGGTGGAAGCCTATGCAGCTAATCCTACTCCTGAATCAAAACAGGTAGTAGATACTCGGATGTCAGAGGCTTACAGCAAAATTGACAAAGCTGTCAAGCGTGGTGTGCTGCATCCCAACAACGGAGCTAGAAAAAAATCAAGGTTAGCACAAAAACTCAAACCACTGACACAAACAGCATAGAAGTCATTAGTCATCAGTCATTAGTCATTAGTCATGAACTAAGAGATTAATGACTTAACCAAACCCCATCAATGGTTTCTGACTCCATCATGCAATTAATAGACACCCACGTACATCTGAACTTTGACCTTTTTCAACCAGATTTAGCAGCAGTGCGATCGCGTTGGCAACAAGCCGGAGTAGTGCATTTAGTCCATTCCTGTGTTCACCCAGAAGAGTTTGCCAGCATTCAAGCATTGGCACAGGAATTTCCTGAAATCAGCTTTGCAGTGGGTTTACATCCTTTAGATGCACATAAATGGCAGGATCAGACAGCAGAGAAAATCAAAACTCTAGCCAGTGCTGATCCTCAAGTAGTAGCGATTGGGGAAATGGGGCTGGATTTTTACAAGGCCAATAACCAGGAACAACAGTACAAGGTATTTGAGGCACAATTAGCGATCGCCGCAGAACTGAACTTACCAGTGATCATCCATTGTCGGGATGCCGCACCACAGGTCAGAGAAATATTGCAAAAATGGCGGGAAACACAAGGGGAAAAAGTACGGGGAGTAATGCACTGTTGGGGAGGAACACCAGAAGAAACTCAATGGTTTCTGGATTTGGGCTTTTACATCAGTTTCAGTGGCACTGTCACCTTTAAAAGCGCGAAAACAATCCAAGCATCAGCGGCCATGGTGAGTAGCGATCGCTTGCTCATAGAAACAGATTGTCCATTTCTAGCACCCACACCCAAAAGAGGCGAAAAACGCAACGAACCAGCTTATGTAGGTTATGTAGCTGAACAAATAGCCAAAATTAGGGGAGAAACAGTAGAGGCGATCGCCCATCAAACCACTGCAAATGCTTGTAGGTTATTCGGACTGTCAATAACATAAAATTAGCTATCAGTCAGTCGCCAAAATTCAGAAAAACTGAAAACTGATAAAAAACCAAAATTCAGACTTTCGGAGGACAAAACTGTGCTAATATTATTCCCTCAAAAACATTTTACTTGCGTCATAATGATAAAGGAAGGGAATTTTTAACTAGCTGCTGAAAATTACTGTTAAATGCTAGGTATAAAATATATCTAGTCAATTACATGGTGGTGAATGTTGATCAACACAAAATTCAAGGACATCTAAAAATATCTCTACAAGCAGATGCTCTCAATAAATAACAAACCCTGGAAGCCTAGTTTGATATGGAATTGTACACAGCAGCGGATTTTTGTGTATTGAAATATAGAAAATTATTAAATTTTTAGACTTAAAAGCCTTGTGACAAAAAAACAGCAAAAGAAATCTATCCTGATTCCCAGCCAACACTCGCGGATTCTTCATTGTTTTTGGGTTCTTACTGTGAGTATAGATGAGGTCCCTAAAAGATACAACAGTATGGATGCGGAATTAATGAACAGGCTGTGTGAAAGAACTGGAGAGAGAAAAACCAAGAAAAATCAGCAAGATATAGACCATCTAATCTTGTTTCAAGATTTAGCACACAGACTTTTTCCATCCTTACTGATACTCAGAGGCGCTTAACCACTTGTCAAAAACACCAATTACAGATTTAATGACTGCAAAACAGTAAAGAGTTGGCAGCGTCAGGAGAAGTTACTCAACAACTTGCTCCCCACAAAGTGAGAGTCGGAACACCACAGCAGGGTTTCCCTGCTCGATCCAAGCGAAAGTTTAACCAGGTTGACAAAGGTAGAGGCATGACAAACGAAACATACATGGAACCAGCCTTTCTGTTGCCAGACTTGATTGAAATCCAGCGTTCAAGCTTTCGCTGGTTTTTAGAAGAAGGGCTAATAGAAGAGTTGAACTCATTTAGTCCGATTACAGACTACACAGGAAAACTAGAACTGCACTTTATCGGACAGAACTATAAACTCAAAGAGCCTAAGTATAGCGTTGAAGAATCCAAACGTCGGGACAGCACCTATGCAGTACAAATGTATGTCCCCACCAGACTGTTAAACAAAGAAACAGGTGATATTAAAGAACAAGAAGTATTTATAGGTGATTTGCCCTTAATGACAGATCGGGGAACGTTTATTATTAACGGAGCCGAACGGGTTATAGTCAACCAAATCGTGCGATCGCCAGGAGTTTATTACAAATCAGAAATTGACAAAAACGGGAGAAGAACCTATTCTGCCAGTTTAATCCCCAACCGGGGGGCATGGCTAAAATTTGAAACAGACCGTAACGATTTAGTGTGGGTACGCATCGACAAAACCCGCAAACTATCAGCACAGGTACTGCTCAAAGCATTAGGATTATCAGACAACGAAATCTTTGATGCCCTACGCCACCCAGAATACTTCCAAAAAACCATAGAAAAAGAAGGGCAGTTTTCCGAAGAAGAAGCCCTGATGGAGTTATACCGCAAACTACGTCCCGGTGAACCACCCACAGTCTTAGGAGGACAACAACTCTTAGACTCCCGCTTCTTCGACCCCAAACGTTACGACTTAGGCAGAGTTGGTAGATACAAACTCAACAAAAAACTTCGCCTTTCCGTACCCGACACCATGCGCGTCCTCACTCCTGGGGATATCCTAGCCGCAGTCGATTACCTGATCAACCTAGAATACGACATTGGTAGTATTGACGACATTGATCACCTTGGAAATCGCCGAGTTAGAAGCGTAGGTGAACTCTTGCAAAACCAAGTCAGAGTAGGATTGAACCGTTTAGAGCGCATCATTCGGGAACGGATGACCGTATCAGATGCTGAAGTTTTAACACCAGCATCCCTAGTTAACCCCAAACCCTTAGTAGCAGCAATCAAAGAATTCTTTGGTTCTAGCCAACTGAGTCAGTTCATGGATCAAACCAACCCCCTAGCGGAACTGACCCATAAACGCCGACTCAGTGCTTTAGGTCCTGGTGGTTTAACCAGAGAAAGAGCCGGCTTTGCTGTACGGGATATTCACCCTAGCCACTATGGACGTATCTGCCCCATCGAAACCCCAGAAGGACCAAACGCAGGGTTAATTGGTTCATTGGCTACCCATGCCCGTGTTAACCAATATGGATTCTTAGAAACACCATTTAGACCAGTAGAAAACGGACGAGTGTGCTATGAAAAAGCCGCCGTCTACATGACAGCAGACGAAGAGGACGATCTACGGGTAGCACCAGGAGACATTCCCGTTGATGAAAATGGCCACATCATTGGACCCCAAGTACCGGTACGCTATCGCCAAGAATTTTCCACCACCACACCAGAACAAGTAGACTACGTAGCAGTTTCCCCAGTGCAGATTGTTTCCGTAGCAACCAGCATGATTCCTTTCTTGGAACACGACGACGCGAACCGGGCATTGATGGGTTCTAATATGCAACGGCAAGCAGTACCTTTACTGAAACCAGAGCGTCCTTTGGTGGGAACAGGTTTAGAAGCTCAAGCTGCTAGAGACTCTGGAATGGTAATTGTTTCTCGCACCGATGGCGATGTAGTGTATGCAGATGCTAACGAAATTCGCGTCAGAGTCCGAGAGAGAACAGGTGACAGGTTACAGGTGACAGGTGACAGCGAAGAAACTTCCTCTTTCCCAGTTTCTAAACCCCAGGAAATTAAATATGTCCTGTCTAAATATCAACGTTCTAACCAAGATACCTGTTTAAACCAAAAACCCCTGGTTCGCATTGGCGAGAAAGTGGTAGCCGGACAGGTGTTGGCAGATGGTTCTTCTACAGAAGGGGGAGAACTAGCACTAGGACAAAACATTGTTGTTGCTTATATGCCTTGGGAGGGCTATAACTACGAAGACGCAATTTTGATTTCTGAACGGTTGGTACAGGATGATGTTTACACCTCTATTCACATTGAAAAATATGAAATTGAGGCCAGACAAACTAAACTTGGACCAGAGGAAATTACCAGAGAAATTCCCAACGTGGGGGAAGATGCTCTCAGGCAATTAGATGAACAGGGAATTATTAGAATTGGCGCTTGGGTAGAATCTGGTGACATTCTAGTGGGAAAAGTGACTCCTAAAGGTGAATCAGACCAACCACCAGAAGAAAAACTGCTACGGGCGATATTTGGAGAAAAAGCCCGTGATGTACGCGATAACTCCCTGAGAGTTCCCAATGGAGAAAAGGGGCGGGTGGTAGATGTGCGTTTATTCACCAGAGAACAAGGTGATGAGTTGCCACCAGGGGCAAATATGGTAGTGCGGGTGTATGTGGCACAAAAACGCAAAATCCAAGTTGGGGACAAAATGGCAGGAAGACATGGGAATAAGGGGATTATTTCCCGCATCCTGCCAGCGGAAGATATGCCTTACTTGCCCGATGGTTCACCGGTGGATATTGTGCTGAACCCTTTGGGTGTACCTAGCCGGATGAATGTGGGGCAGGTGTTTGAATGTTTGTTAGGTTGGGCTGGTCAAAATTTGGGAGTGCGGTTTAAGATTACTCCTTTTGATGAAATGTATGGGGAAGAATCTTCCCGCCGCATTGTGCATGGCAAGTTGCAAGAAGCCAGGGATGAAACAGGGAAAACTTGGGTATATAACCCTGATGACTCTGGGAAAATTATGGTTTATGACGGACGCACTGGCGAACCTTTTGACCGTCCGGTAACGGTGGGTGTAGCTTATATGCTCAAGTTGGTGCATTTGGTGGATGATAAAATTCACGCCCGGTCTACTGGTCCTTATTCTCTCGTTACTCAACAGCCTTTGGGTGGAAAAGCTCAACAAGGTGGGCAAAGATTTGGAGAAATGGAAGTGTGGGCTTTAGAGGCTTTTGGCGCTGCTTATACTTTGCAGGAATTGTTAACAGTGAAATCTGATGATATGCAAGGTAGAAATGAGGCACTTAACGCCATTGTTAAGGGTAAAGCTATTCCCCGTCCAGGTACTCCTGAATCTTTCAAAGTGTTAATGCGAGAATTGCAATCTTTGGGTTTGGATATTGCTGTGCATAAGGTAGAAACCCAAGCTGATGGTAGTTCTTTGGATGTGGAAGTTGATTTAATGGCGGATCAAGGTTCTCGCCGTACTCCTCCCCGTCCTACTTATGAGTCACTTTCCCGTGAGTCTTTGGAAGAAGACGAGTAACAATTGTTGGCGATGAATTGGATAATTAACAATTGAAATTTATCGGTTGTTAATTATCAATTATCAATTATCAATTATCAATTAATTATGAGATCGATTCAATCTAATCAATTTGACTACGTAAAAATCGGTATAGCTTCACCAGAACGTATCCGTATTTGGGGTGAACGCACTTTACCTAATGGTCAGGTAGTGGGTGAGGTAACAAAACCAGAAACCATTAATTACCGGACTCTGAAGCCGGAAATGGATGGTTTGTTTTGTGAACGAATTTTTGGACCGGCTAAGGACTGGGAATGTCATTGTGGTAAATATAAACGGGTGCGTCACAGAGGAATTGTTTGTGAACGCTGTGGTGTGGAGGTAACAGAATCACGGGTGCGACGGCATCGCATGGGTTTTATTAAACTAGCCGCTCCTGTTGCCCATGTGTGGTATCTCAAGGGGATTCCTAGTTATATCGCCATTTTGCTGGATATGCCGCTGCGGGATGTGGAGCAAATTGTTTATTTCAATTCTTATGTGGTGTTAGCTCCTGGTAATGCAGATACTCTCGCTTATAAACAATTGTTGACTGAAGATCAATGGCTGGAAATTGAGGATGCAATTTATAGCGAAGATTCCCAACTGGTGGGGGTAGAGGTAGGTATTGGGGCTGAGGCACTGCTGCGACTATTAGCTGATATTAATTTGGAACAGGAAGCGGAAAATCTGCGGGAAGAAATTAATAACGCTAAGGGGCAAAAACGGGCGAAGTTAATTAAACGATTGCGGGTAATTGATAATTTTATTGCTACTGGTTCTAAGCCGGAATGGATGGTAATGTCAGCTATTCCGGTGATTCCGCCGGATTTGCGCCCAATGGTGCAGTTGGATGGGGGAAGATTTGCTACTAGTGATTTAAATGATTTATATCGGCGGGTGATTAATCGGAATAATCGCTTGGCGAGGTTACAGGAAATTCTGGCACCGGAGATTATTGTCCGTAATGAAAAACGGATGTTGCAAGAAGCGGTAGACGCATTAATTGATAATGGTCGCAGGGGGCGGACGGTAGTAGGAGCAAATAACCGTCCTCTCAAATCTTTATCAGACATTATCGAAGGTAAGCAAGGACGTTTCCGGCAGAATTTGTTAGGTAAACGGGTGGACTATTCTGGACGTTCTGTGATTGTAGTGGGTCCAAAGTTGCAGATTCACCAGTGTGGACTACCCAGGGAAATGGCTATTGAACTGTTCCAGCCTTTTGTGATTAATCGGTTGATTCGTTCAGGGATGGTGAATAATATCAAGGCGGCGAAAAAGTTGATTTCTCGCAATGACCCCAGTGTGTGGGATGTGTTGGAAGAGGTGATTGAAGGGCATCCGGTGATGTTAAACCGAGCGCCTACGTTGCACAGATTAGGGATTCAAGCTTTTGAACCAATTTTAGTAGAAGGTAGAGCTATTCAACTCCATCCCTTAGTATGTCCAGCATTTAACGCCGACTTTGATGGCGACCAAATGGCGGTTCACGTGCCTTTGTCGTTGGAAAGTCAAGCAGAAGCCCGGTTATTAATGTTGGCATCCAATAACATTCTTTCCCCAGCAACCGGTAAACCTATTGTCACCCCTAGCCAAGATATGGTGTTAGGAGCATATTACCTGACAGCAGAAAATCCCAACGCTACTAAAGGTAAAAATAGTTTTTTTGCTTCTTTGGATGATGTGATTATGGCGTATCAGCAGGATCAGGTAGACCTACATTCCTATATTTACGTGCGGTTTGATGGAGAGATGGAAACCGGACAGCCGGATCATGAACCGCAGGAGGTTGTGGAAAATGAAGATGGCAGCCGGACTTTGTTGTATAAGTTCCGTCGTGTGCGTGAGGATGCCGAAGGAAATTTAATTTCTCAATATATTTACACTACTCCTGGAAGGGTAATTTATAACAAAGCGATTCAGGAAGCATTAGCAAGTTAATCAATTAACAATTGACAATTGACAATTCCCCATTGTCAATTGTCAATTATCAACTGTCAATTATCAACTGTCAATTATCAATTATTAAGATGACTGAAAAAATGATTTTTCGTAACCTTGTTGTTAATAAAGGTCAACTGAGAAACTTAATTGCATGGTCATTTACCCATTACGGGACGGCTCGGACTGCGGTAATGGCAGATAAACTTAAAGACTTAGGCTTTCGTTATGCTACCAAAGCCGGAGTTTCCATTAGTGTTGATGATTTGATGGTTCCCCCTTCTAAAAAATCCCTCCTGGAAGCAGCAGAAGCAGAAATTCTCAGCACCGAGGAAAGATTTAAACGAGGAGAAATCACAGAAGTTGAACGTTTCCAAAAAGTGATTGATACCTGGAATGGAACTTCCGAAAGTCTCAAAGATGAAGTAGTGACATACTTCAAAAAAACCAATCCCCTCAACTCCGTATATATGATGGCATTCTCAGGAGCTAGAGGGAATATCTCTCAAGTACGGCAATTAGTGGGAATGCGGGGACTAATGGCTGACCCCCAAGGGGAAATTATTGATTTACCCATTAAAACCAACTTCCGAGAAGGATTAACTGTTACAGAATATATTATTTCTAGTTATGGAGCGAGAAAGGGATTAGTTGATACAGCATTAAGAACCGCTGACTCTGGATATCTCACCCGGCGGTTGGTGGATGTTTCCCAGGATGTGATTATTAGAGAATTTGACTGTGGCACTACCAGGGGTATTCCTCTACGGGATATGACAGATGGGGCTAAAGTATTAATTCCCATTGGGACAAGATTAATGGGGCGGGTAGTGGCTCAAGATGTAGTTCATCCGACCACAGGAGAAATGCTGGCACCCCGAAATACTCCGATTTCTGACGACTTAGCAGCAGAAATTCAAAAAGCAGGAGTGAAAGAGGTCATAGTGCGATCGCCCCTCACCTGTGAAGCAGCCCGTTCAGTATGTCAACACTGTTATGGTTGGAGTTTAGCACACGCCAAAATGGTAGACTTAGGGGAAGCGGTGGGAATTATCGCGGCTCAAAGTATTGGCGAACCAGGTACGCAATTAACCATGCGGACTTTCCACACTGGGGGAGTATTTACCGGAGAAGTTGCCCAACAAGTGCGAGCGAAAGTTGAAGGTACAGTAAAATTTTCTCGCAAGTTGAAAACTCGCCCCTATCGTACCCGTCACGGGGAAGATGCCCTATATGCGGAAACCAACGGCACTATGGTTTTAGAAACCAAGGGAGATAGAGAAAATCAAGAAATTTCCATTACCCAAGGTTCAACCTTATATATTAACCCTGGACAACAAGTAAAAATTGCCCAATTAATAGCAGAAGTAGCTTTAGGCGGTAAAACCACCAGAGCAAACACAGAAAAAGCCGTTAAAGACGTAGCAACCGACCTAGCCGGAGAAGTACAATTTGCCGATGTAGTAGCAGAACAAAAAACCGACCGACAAGGTAACACTACCACCACAGCGGCCAGAGGGGGATTAATTTGGATTTTATCTGGAGAAGTGTATAACCTACCACCAGGAGCAGAATTAGTAGTAAAAAATGGAGATGCGATCGCCTCCAATGGAGTTTTAGCAGAAACCAAATTAACCACCGTACATGGTGGAGTAGTGCGACTGCCAGAAGCTATCCCCGGAAAAGCTACCAGGGAAATTGAAATTATTACCGCTTCCGTGATATTGGATCAGGCGACGGTAACGGTTCACAGTTCCCAAGGGAAAAATAATTACTTAATTCATACAGGTGACAGGTTACAGGTGCTACGCCACGGTGACAGTGAAGAATCACCAGTCACCAAGTCTCAAACTTTTAACCTCCGTGCTACTCCAGGAACAAAAGTCCAAAATGGTCAAGTAGTAGCAGAATTAATTGATGACCGTTATCGCACCACCACAGGCGGCTTCTTAAAATTTGCCGGCATTGAAGTTCAGAAAAAAGGTAAAGCCAAATTAGGCTATGAAGTGGTAACAGGAGGAACGCTGTTATGGATACCAGAAGAAAGCCATGAAGTAAACAAAGATATTTCCTTATTGTTAGTAGAAGATGGGCAATTTGTAGAAGCTGGCACAGAAGTAGTCAAAGACATTTTCTGTCAAACCAGCGGCGTGATAGAAGTTACCCAGAAAAACGACATTTTGCGGGAAATAGTCATCAAACCTGGTGAACTGTTAATGGTCGATGATCCAGAAACAGTAATTGGTAGAGATAACACCTTTATCCAGCCCGGTGAAGAATTTATGGGAACAGTAGCCACAGAACTGCGATATATTCAGTATGTAGAATCCCCCGAAGGACCAGCCCTACTAAGTCGTCCAGTAGTAGAATTTGACGTACCAGCCCACCCTGACGTACCCTCTACAACCTCCATCAGTCAACAAACAGGCAGATCCATTCAACTACGGGCATTACAGCGTTTACCCTACAAAGATGGAGAACGAGTAAAATCCGTCGAAGGAGTCGAACTACTGCGGACCCAATTAGTATTAGAAATTGAACAAGAAGGAGAACAAGACCATACTTCACCCCTAGCAGCAGACATTGAACTAGTAGCAGATAGTGAAAACGCCGACATTCAAAGATTGCAACTAGTAATTTTAGAATCCTTAGTAATTCGCCGAGATATTGCCGCAGATGCCACCCAAGGCAGTACCCATACTACCCTAGAAGTAGAAGATGGCATCACCATAGCACCGGGGGCAGTAGTAGCAAGAACACAGATATTGTGTAAAGAAGGGGGAACAGTACGCGGTGTCAGGAGAGATACAGAAGCAGTGCGTCGTTGTTTAGTCCTGCGAGAAACTGACATGATCACCGTAGAAACTACGACAGCACCAAAGGTGAAAAAAGGTGATTTGTTAGTAGAAGGAACAGAAATTGCCCCAGGGGTACTAGCACCAGAATCAGGACAAGTAATTTCAATCAAAGCAAGTGACAGTAAAGGTGACAGTTCCCAATCACCCATCACCAATCACCCATCACCAATCACCAATCACCCATCACCATACACCATTACCATTCGCGTTGGTCGTCCTTACCGAGTCAGTCCTGGGGCAGTGTTGCAAATTGAAGACGGGGGACTGGTGCAACGGGGTGATAATTTGGTGTTGTTGGTGTTTGAGAGGGCGAAAACTGGGGATATTATCCAAGGTTTGCCAAGAATTGAAGAATTGTTAGAAGCTCGGAAACCCAAAGAAGCTTGTATTTTATGCCGTCGTCCTGGTGAGGTAAAAGTCGTTTATGGAGATGGAGATGAAGCTTTAGGGAGGGAAGCTTATGCTATTAAAGTTTTAGAAGCTGGTGGTAGCGTTACCGATTATCCCCTTGGACCAGGGCAAAATCTGATAGTTCCTGATGGTGTTCATGTAGAAGCTGGACAACCCTTAACCGATGGACCTTCTAACCCCCATGAGATATTAGAAATATTCTTTAGCTTAGGTTCAGAAGAAGGAATCTATGCCTGTGCTAGTCATGCCTTACAAAAAGTACAAAGCTTTTTAGTAAATGAAGTGCAAATGGTGTATCAGTCCCAAGGCATTGATATTGCAGATAAGCACATTGAAGTAATTGTCCGGCAGATGACGAACAAAGTCCGCATTGACGATGGTGGAGACACCACCATGTTGCCCGGTGAATTAGTAGAATTGCGCCAAGTAGAACAAGTAAACGAAGCAATGTCCATCACAGGCGGTGCAAAAGCGCAGTATACTCCAGTATTGTTAGGAATTACCAAAGCATCCTTAAATACTGACAGCTTTATTTCAGCGGCCTCCTTCCAAGAAACAACCAGAGTATTAACTGAAGCAGCCATTGAAGGTAAATCTGATTGGTTACGGGGCTTGAAAGAAAATGTAATCATTGGGCGATTGATTCCTGCTGGCACTGGTTACAACACCTATGAAGAAACCACCACCATTGAAGACTATGGTACTGATTTAGGTACTGGGGTTTTAGATGAAGTAGATGATTCACTAGATATGGTTTTAGACGACCGCACCGCTAAATTATACAGCTTAGATTCTTCTGACTTAAGTGATAGTAGTTACAGCAGTAGACGGGGTGACAGGTCTATTTATGACGACGACGACGATTTAATTGCTGATGAAGTGATTGCAGGTGTTGAAGAAGAAGAAGAAGAAGAATACGAAGAAGAAGACGATGATTATGATGAAGAATAAAACCGAAAGGTAATTTTTAGAAAAAGCAAATGTAGGGGTTTAGCAATACTAAACCCTTTCTTTATTTCCAAGACTTACGCAAAATATCTCTCAAACCCTCTTTCCTTCCTGTCCTTCGTTCCTACCCCTGCGAAGAACACCTCCAGCGAACGTAATTCATTCCTCCATAACTTGTGCGTAAATCCGAATTTCTTTTGCATTTTTCCTTAGCTTTTAAGCCAACCAAGACCTTTAAAACATCCTCTAAAACTATCCCCTATCCCCAATTCCCAATTCCCTGATGCTTGACTGTTTGCACACTTGCTGCTTTACTAAATTAGTAAATCATACATTTAATAAAGATGACTACAGAAATTGATATTCCAGCTTTAAATACTTTAGAATATGTCACTTACATTGACAAAAATGGAGAATTACCAGCACATTTTCAGGGTAAAATAGGAGCCTATGCTATTTTTGACAAAGATAAAATTCTGCAATTCGTTAGTTATTCCCGTGATGTTTATCTTAGTTGCAAGCAGCATTTAGTCCGTCAACCAGAAAAATGTTATTGGTTAAAAGTTCACACAATTGAACGCCCTAACCGCACGATTTTAGAAAAGATTGAAAATACTTGGATTGTTGAAAATGGTAGCCTTCCCTTAGGGAATGGAGAAAACAAAGAAAAATGGACTAATCCTATAAATACTCAAGCATTAATGACAGATGAAGAAAAAGCTAATTATCAAAATCCACTAATTGATGAATCGTCGAAAAGTAAAATCATCAAAAATGTAGCTCGGCGAATTGAATCAGAAATTTTAGCAGTTTTAGAATCAAGAGGATTAAAAACTCAAATGCGTTTTCATCCTAAATTAAAAGAAGAAGGTTTACTAGATTTAAAATAATTGATAATTATCAATTATCAATTATCAATTATCAATTATTTCCCCTATGAACTACGAAATAGCGCGAAAGTTACTTATAGACCAAACAGCAAATGAAGAAAACCCAGATGCTTTGTTAAATCGTCTCAAACAAGGAAAACCACCAGTACCAGGTCAAATTACCTCTGTTTTATTAGCCTTAAAAATTGTGTTTGAAGCTCTAAAAGATGCTCATAGCTTAGATAAAGAACTAGCTTTAGCTTTATATAAATTAGGTATTAGAGCTTTGCAATTATTTGCTACAGGATCTAAATCTGGAGTTGAATGGCCACCACTGCTAAAAGAAGATTTACAACGCATTTCCCGATCCGCTGAAAGTATCTTTTCCGGTAAATGGGAAACTATTTAAGGTTTGCTAAATAAATGTAAAACCCAGATAGAACAAAGGTTACAGGTAGTCAGTGAGCTTGTCGAAGTGCTAATAAAGAGGAAAAAATCGCCAGGGTTTTCAAAGGTATACCTGAAAAAGTGTGCATTTTTTTAGATTTCGAGAGCAAGTCCTAAGTTGACAATTTCATAGACAAAACTATACTTATATTGACAAAAATCAATATATTTTTAGGAAAAAATCAACTACTTGATATATAATACGGTGATATCAAGTATTGAATTGAGACTATTGCCGACGCGAA
>NZ_JAQMTI010000253.1:0-41622 GCF_028329225.1 Sphaerospermopsis kisseleviana CS-549
AATTGATCGCCCGAATGCTTCGCCCCTACAGGAAATAATCTTGTCGTCAAATTTATCATCAATCCCCCGAATGCTGAACACCTGTACAGGAATCAATAGTCATAGGGCGAAGCATTCGGAAAATAATCTTGTCGTCAAATTGAGAATTGATCGCCCGAATGCTTCGCCCCTACAGGAAATAATCTTGTCGTCAAATTAATAAATAATCACCAATCACCAATCACCAATCATCAATCACCCATCACCTTAATATTCACTTTGCTGTTTAATTATCTCAAATATACTTTCTAAATCTTCCGGTTTGATATATTTCTTAATAGCGTTTTTAATTAACCTTTCTTTCATTTTGTTTCCCCTCCAACTATCTTGTTGACTATTTCTCACTGCTGCATCTATATCTAACGCTAATTCTTCATTTTGATCTAAATTATCATATAATGATCTTTTAGCAGGTGTATCTAAACTCTCAGGATATTGGGATGATGTACTTGGTTGGTGAATTTGTTTAGCTAGGGCGACTATTTTTTGTAAGTATTCTTGATATGCTAGAGTTTCATCTTGACGGATCGCTATTAATTCATTTAATAAAATTGATATTTTCTCAAAGTATTTGGGGTTGGTGGGTTCTTGTTCTATGATTAACTTTCGCAGATTATTTTCTATGGTTTCTGCAACAGCAGTTTGATTATTTCTAATTCCTGGAGGTAAGCTATTTACTGCACTCACTCCATTGTTAACTATTAGTTCTACTAAAGTCAAATTTTCAAAGTTGGCTAAAATTTGACTTTCTTTTGCACCAATATAACTATCTATCAGGTGACGCATATCATTTTGATAAACTTTAAAATCTATTTTATCACCGCTTGCTAGTTTAATTTCTTCTGAGACAATTTGATAATGTTTGACTTCTTGTTGAATATCAAAAATTTCTCTGGTTGTATATCCTGCGGTTTCTAGTTCGTTGGCAATATTAGCATATTTTCTGACTAGGGCAGCAACACTTTTATATAATACTAATCTTCTGGGTTCGGTGGTTTGTAAATCTTCTGGGTTTTGGGTATTGCCACAAAAATATTTAATATAATCTGGGGTATCATAAGGGTATTTTACAGGTTCACAAAGGGCTTTTAGGGCTTCTCTGGCGGTTTCTAGGTCATTTTTGCCTTTTTCTAATCTATCAGTTAATAAGCCGTTTATATCATCGCTGTCATATTCACTAAATGCTGCTGATGTGTAATCATAAACTGATTTTTCTAAACTTTTAAATAGGTCTTTATAATCTATAATATAACCATATTCTTTGTCTGGTGTATGTAATCGGTTGACTCGACAAACTGCTTGAAATAAATCATGATCTCTCATGGATTTATCTATATATAAATATGTTGCTGGTGGTGCATCAAAACCAGTTAATAGTTTATTGACGACTATTAATAATTTCATCTTTTCAGGATGGTGAACAAAGTCGTTTTTTACCTCTGTTTCAAATTTGTCTGGTTTTTGTCCGTTGAGCATTTTTTGATAGATTTCATATTGATGTATTTTGTCGGTTTTTCCTTCACCTGTGGTTTCTCCTTTGATGCTTTGCAGTGAACCATCATAAGATGTAATAATGGCGCATTTGCTAAAACCTGCATTTTGGAAGATTTCATAATATTTACACGCTTCGTAAATACTTCCAGCTACTAAAATGGCGTTACCTTTACTATTTTGTAATCTGTCTTTTGTGCTAAAATCTAACATGATATCTTTGACTATGATCTCTAGTCGAGATTTGGAACTGAGGATTTTTTGCATTGTTCCCCAGCGTTTTTTGAGTTCTGCTTTTGCGGTTTCTGTTAATTGTTTGGTTTTACTTTCAAACCATTGATCAATTTTGCTTTGAGAGGTGATATACTGCTCTACATGACGAGCTTCATAACGTAAGTCTAAAACTACTTGATCTTCTACTGCTTCGTTAAATTTATAGGTGTGAATATAGTTACCAAAAACTTCGATGCTTTTTTGTTTGTCTTGTTTTAATAATGGTGTTCCTGTAAAACCGATAAATAAAGCATTTGGTAATATTTTTTTCATAGCTTTATGTAATTTACCGGACTGGGTGCGGTGACATTCATCGACAAATACATAAAATTCTCCCTGGGGTTGGAAGTTTTGCGGGAGGTTGCGTTTTATTTGTTTGATAAATTCTTCGTAGTCTTTTGATTCGTTGTTACTGTTATTTTTCCCGAATTTATGAATTAAGGAACAAATTAATGAGGGTGTGGTATTTTGTAATTGGGTAATGAGGTCTTGACTGCTTTGGGTGCGGTAAATGTTTTCATTGACACCTAAAAAAATACTTTCAATTTGTCCATCTAGTTCTTCGCGGTCTGTAATTATTAATACTCTGGTGTTGGGGTTATATTCTCGTATCCATTTGGTTAACCAGACCATTGTTAAGCTTTTTCCGCTGCCTTGGGTGTGCCAGATAATACCACCCTCTCGACGTTTGATATACTCTTGGGCGGCTTTTATACCTAAGTATTGATGAGAGCGACAGATTTTTTTAATACCGCTATCAAATAAGGTGAAGTCGTGGATAATTTCTAGAAAGCGGTGTTTTTCGCATAGTTGCAGCAAGTGTTGATCTAAGATGTTGGTAATATTTAGGGTGTTGGTAATTTCGCTGTGGGTGTCTTCTTTCCAGGTAAGGTAATATTTTTCTGGGGTTTCAATTGTTCCATAACGTAGTCCTTGGGTGTCGTTACCTGCCATGACTAGCTGTATGGTGTTAAAGAAGGGTTTAATAAATATTGATTTTTGATTGTCTAGATTTTGGCGAATTGCTTCGGAAACAGGTACAGTGCTACGTTTTAGTTCCAGCACTGCTAAAGCGATACCGTTAATGTATAAAACTATATCTGGTCGTTTGGTGTTTTCCCCTTTGATGCTGACTTCTTCAGCGATGTAAAAGCTATTTTTTAAGGGTTCTTCCCAGTTGATCAGGTAAAGGGTTTGTGTGTTTTCCCCTGCTTCGGGTTTGATTTTGATACCGTAACGTAGGAGGGTGTATATTTCTTTGTTGATGTTGTAGAGGTTTTGGGTTTTGTCGTTGGTGTGTTTGGTTAGTTCGTGAAGTGCTTTGTTGATGAGGTCTGGTGGGTATTTTTGAATGTCTCGTAAAAATGTGGTGAGTAAGTCGGTTTCTATGTTGCTGTTGTTTGCGCGGTTGTACCAGTTTCCTATGTATTGATAACCTAGTTTTTGGGTGAGTAGTGCGATGACTCGGTTCTGGGTTGCGCGTTCTGGTTGTCCGACTTCGTTCATGGTTTTTACTGTTTATTTTTTAGTATATTATTTTTCGCGCAGAGTCGCAGAGGCGCAGAGAGGGGTTTTTGTAATAGACATAGTGCAAAAAGGTATAATTATTTTATGGCATGATATCATCTAATTTAAGTTTTAATTCTGGAAATAGTGGAGAAAAAATACTCTCTCCTAAGCGATATTTTTGTTGTTGATATACTCCATTAATTAATTGACAAATTGTTAATGTCGGTTTTTTTGGGTTGCCTATAAATTGTATTCCTCCTAATGCACGAAAGTCTAATATCCAATATTCTGGTATTTCTAAAAAGGCATATTCTTCTATTTTTCTGGCATAGTCATCTTGCCAGTTTGTACTGACAACTTCCGCAACTAATTTAATGGTTTTACCGTTACAAATTATTGGTTCTTTTTGCCAAAGTGGTTCTTGACTCAGTTGGTTTTATAAGCGGGTTCTGAACCTATAGGTTCTCCTAAGTCGATCCAGTATATATCACCTTGTTTGATTACCATTCTTTTTGTTGTATTTTCCCTTGATGATGTCTCATTTTTTCTAACATGATTTGTTCTGGTTCATCTAAACCATCTGCATAAGCTTCATTGATACTTTCTAATATTTGATGTTGTTTTTGACGGTGCAAATATTCCTCTATTGCAATAGCAAACAATTTACTGCGGGGTATTTTCATTGCTGTTGCTAATGCATTGACTTGATCATATAATGATTGTTCTATGGAAATGGCTGTTTTAATGCTGGTCATTTGGTTATACTTTTTGTATGATGTGGGGTATAACTTTATTTTACTGTGTTTTTATAATTTTGGCAATCAAGAAATTAATCAACAGATATTGTCAGGGTTTAGCATTGCTAAAACCCTACGGAAAATGTGGGTTTTCTACTATATGGGTTTCGCGCAAAGGTGCAAAGTCGCTAAGGAAGATCATATAATTATCAATTGTCAATTATCAATTATCAATTATTCTCGTTTTTCCTGTTAGTAGTTCTTGCATCATTCCCTGTTTGATGTTTTTGTATTTTTCTCTTTTCTTCTCTAATGCTTCTATTTCTTCATCCATTTCTGTTAATATTTTGGCGATCGCTTTTTGTTCTTCAAAACTTTTAGGGTAATTTATTTCTATATTCTCAATTGTTTTAGCACTTAAACTAGGAACTCCAGACGCTTCATTATAAGAATACCAACTAATTAAATGAAACCGATAAAAAACAAATTTTGGAACTGTATTATTAAAGATTTCTGTATAAAATAATGTATCTATTGTCCAAAAAGGAGTATCCATATATTGTGGAATGTCAATAGTTCCTTTTCTTCCAATTAATACAGATGGTTTATTATATAAATAGGTATTTGCTTTACCAATTTCGCCACTTGTGGCTAAAATTGGAAATTCTCCATTTTCATTTACTACATCATGTTGACTTTTTCCATGTCTAACTTTTAAAATATCCCCCAATTTCTTCACCTCCCACTCACCAGTAAAACCAGGTAAACGCTTTTTACCTGTGAGTAATTCTTGCATTGTTCCCTGTTTGATGTTACGCTTTTTGGTGATCAGTTTATCTATTGCTGTAATTAAATTATCTACATCACTAAGAGATTGAGCGATCGCTTTTTGTTCAGCAAGTGGGGGAAGGGTGATTTCAATACCTTTCAGTATTGCAGTATTAAGTGATGCCATTGTTTGACCAACTGCAACACTTCTAATTCTCTGTTTTGTTGATTCTTGAAGGAAATGATAACTCAAATATGCAGGAGCAATATTTTTATTATTAATTCTAATTCTTAGTAACCGACTAGAGAACAACCACCCATCTTCCAAATTTCTAATTAATGAATTTCTATCAACAGAACCTACACGACTAAAAACAATATCACCAGTTTTTAGAATATAAGAACTTAATCTATTTTTATCATAATCAGAAACCATTGGTAGATTTTTATGTACTACCCCCTTATCACTCAAATGTTCAACTGTAATAATGGGTGTACCATCATCAACATAATCTTTTTCGTGCAGAGATGAACCGAATGGTCCAGTTTTGACATCAGCAATATCCCCCAATCTCTTAACATCCCAATCTTCAGGAATAACCCCAACCTCAGAAACCTTAAAACCATCAGGAATACTCATAAAACCCCCCAAAAAATTCAACAAAAAATCAAATCAATCTGCATTTATCCGCGTTCATCAGCGTTCCATTTATTGAAATAGTCGGGTCTAAAACCTTGCCTTTAAAGGCGAAAAGTTTTTTGATCGGGGTATATATAAATCCCCGTTACAAAAACGGCCTCCTGCCTCCTGCCTTCGTTATCCATCACCAAACAAACCCCATTTGTTGTAAATGCTGATCAACCAAACTTGTCAATTTATCCACCTCATCACTCAACTCTAATAAAGGAGTATCATAACGTTCACCTAACTCCTTAATTCTCTGCGTCAACCGTTGGGAAATACGATCCATTTCTGCATTTATCCCTTGTTTTAAAATCCCCATCCATTTATCATCCACCACCAAACTCTTAACTTCCTCCTCCGTCAACTCCCTATATTTCCTTAACACCTTATGATGTAATTCTTGGGTAGCGTCTTTAATTTTCTTATTCAAAATTGCTTCTGACTCGATCAATTGTAAATAGGATTTTAACACCTGCAACTCTTCCTTATCTGCAAATAAAGGATTTTTTTGGATTTCCTTAATTCTCACATTAATATTAGTCTTGGTAATTTTCCCACCGTCATTAGTCACTTCTTCTAATAAACCTTCCTCTCCTCCATATTCTTCTTGCATTTCTTCCTGTTGTCTGATTATATCATCTTTCTGATTTTCCAACTGTGCTATTTTACTTTGTTCCTGAAGAAAATAATTATTAATGATTAAATCTTCCGGTATCAATTCACAAACATAATCCATAATTGTACCTTTTTTATTGGTGATGGGTGTAAGTTCCGCTTTCCAACCATCTTCAACTATCATATACACATCATCCCCCATTACTTCCAACCAATAAGTTAACAGATATTGATAAACGTCATACTTATCTATTAACTTTTGTCCTGTAAATGCAGCAAGTAAATTCTCACCTAATTTATAGATAACTTCCTTGGGTTTATCTCCTGGTTGGATAGCTTTTAATAAAGGTGTATGTTGTTTTTCCCAAGTTGTAAAAACCTGCTCTATTTTCTGACTATATTCGATAAATTCAGGATGATGAAAAATACAATTTTTAACTTCATTTGCAGCAACTTTTAACTGTTGATATCCGGGGTTTTGGGTTGGTGCAAATAATTCTTGTTGTAAGTTGGGGTAAACTTGCCAAAATTCCCCTAATGCTTGAATATCTTTCTCTGGTATTCCTCCCAATAAATGCGCTGCAATATCTTGAATGTCTTCCGCTTCTTGGGAGTCTATATAACGGGGAATGTTCAAGTTAAAATCATTATCGGCAATTTCTGTTAACGACACCATGCGGGAATATTTAGCAATTTCTAATTGCTTATTAAACACATCCACAATTTTATGTATATCCTGTTCCCGCAAACGGTTTTTATTACCATCTTTGACAAATCCTTTACTAGCATCTATCATAAAAATGCCGGCAGATTTACCCGCGTTTTCTTTATCTATGACAATAATACAAGCTGGTATTCCTGTACCATAAAAAAGGTTAGGAGGTAAGCCGATTATACCTTTGATTATACCTTGATTAATGATTTTTTTTCTAATATCTGCCTCTGCATTACCCCGAAATAACACCCCATGAGGTAAAATTATCGCTCCTTTTCCCTGGGGTTTTAAGGAGGCAATTAAGTGTAATAAAAAAGCATAATCGCCGTTTTTTGCGGGAGGTATTCCATAATCTGAAAATCGTTGAAATTTATCTTTTTCTAGGTTAATTCCTGTACTCCACGCTTTTGCCGAAAATGGAGGGTTAGCGACTGCAAAATCAAAGGTTTTTAAACTACCATCGCTATTTTTAAAGTGGGGAGTTGATAAGGTATTATCTTGTTTAATTTCTGCGGTAGGATGTCCATGTAATATCATATTCATCCGCGCTAGGGAGTAGGTAGCGTTATCCATTTCTTGCCCGAAAATGCTGATTTTGATTTCTGTTTCATCAGCAGCTTTTAATAATAATGAACCACTACCACAGGTAGGATCATATATACTTTGTTGGGGACTGGTAACGCTGTTAATACCAATAACTTTAGCAATAACGCGGGAAACTTCCGCAGGGGTGTAAAATTGTCCTTTACTTTTTCCTGACTGGGTGGCAAAGTTCCGCATTAAATACTCATAAGCATCGCCTAAAATATCATCTCCATCGGCGCGGTTTTTGCTAAAATTTAAGGCAGAATTTTCAAAAATGGCGACTAAGTTAGTTAGTCGTTCTTTCATTTCTTGGCCTTTTCCCAGTTTATCAGGATCGTTAAAATCGGCATCATTAAATATATTACCTAAGTCGTTAGCTTGGGCGAGATTTTGAATAATTAAATTGATTTTTTCGCCAATATCTTTTTTACCTTTTAAGTTCACAATATCCTGAAAACTGCCGCCTTGAGGTATTTCTATAAGTGCATCTTCAACGTCTGCATATTTGTCAGATACGTATTTAACAAATAATAAAACTAAAACATAGTTTTTATATTGGGAAGCATCCATCCCTCCCCGTAGTTCATCGCAACTTTTCCATAAAGAACTGTAAAGTTCACTTTTCTTAATTGCCATTTTGTGTATCCTGGAGATGCCCGAATGAAAGAGTTGTTAGGAATTATGTTTTCATAATTGTATTCATTATATAGTATTAGTAATTGATTTGTAAAGTCTGATTATTAACCCAATGTTTAACCCAATGTTTAAACCAATGTTTAAACCAATGTTTAAACCAATGTTTAAACCAATGTTTAAACCAATGTTTAAACCAATGTTTAAACCAATGTTTAAACCATAGGACTTACGGAAGATGTGACTGAAAACCTTATTCTTGCGTAGGGGTAATTCATGAATTACCCCTACTGATGTTTTCACGTAACCTTAATATTAAATCTTTGGGTTTTTTACCAGACAAAATCAAACTTGCCAAAAAACTTAAATCTAAATCTGGCAAAAATACACTTTTTGAAACTTTCTCATACTTATCACCCTGCAAAGAATATAATAAAAATTGATTATTTTGCCAAAATAAAACTTCCTGTACACCCAAACCTTGATAAATCAATAAATCATCAATTCCCCCACTCGTCACAACTACTTCAATCGCCAGATCAGGAACAGATTTTTCAGAATCAAAACAGTAACATTCATCTGGTTCAATACCCCTAGCGAACGCTTCCCTTCTGAAAGTGGTTGATCCTAAAGGATAAAAATCAATATCTTTTTCTATAAAATAAGTTTCTAATAATAAAGCAATTAGCTTTTTATCAAACTCATGACGACGACTAGGAGACATTATTTCTAAAACACCTTCTAAATATTTAAACCGATAATGGGAAGTATTTTCAAATCGCTGTAATAGTATCTCATATATATTCCAGTTAATGCCATTCATCAGTAAAATTTGGTCAGAATCAACATCTTGTAAAGCTGATTGACTTGTTAATTCTTTCCAGCAAGTTAATTTATCCAGTAAACCCAACATAATTACTACTCCAACATACATTTAACTTCTGTAGGGGCATTAATTTGTCAACGCAGACAAATTATTTGGCAAACGACAACAGAATAAATGGAGAATAGGAGACTCGAACCCCTGACCTCTGCGGTGCGATCGCAGCACTCTACCAACTGAGCTAATTCCCCTTGATCACATCCTATTTTAACACTCGGTCTTTATATTGTTCACATCTTGCTGCAAAAAAATTTCCTGTACCCGTTCTAATTCCAACTCTGTCAAATAGTCAACTGTCCAGTTAGCTTGACGCTGCAACATATGAAATGGGTAAGTATTGGCAACTCCTACAACTTGCATCTGAGCGCGTTTTGCTGCTTGAATACCCGCCGGAGTGTCTTCAATAGCTAAACATTCCTGACTTTGCAAATTTAAATCTGGATATACTTGATTTAATTTTTCTACAGCCAGCAAATAACCTTCTGGTTGGGGTTTACTGGTGGTGATGTCATCACCTGCGACGATAACCGTAAAATATTCAATCAGTTTAGCACGTTCCAGCACCAGTTGGATTTCTTGACGCAAAGCACCGCTAACCAAACCGAGTTTCAGGTTTTGCGATCGCACCTGAAAAATTAAATCTTCTATTCCCGAATACAAAGGCAATTTTTCCAGTTGTTCCAGTTCTTGTACATAAGCTTGGGCTTTACGTTGCAGCAATTCCATTAAATACTCTTCTGTAACCACTCTACCACGATTTTTGAGCAAATCTTGAAAACAAGCGCGATCGCTCCTTCCCAAACAACCTTGACGCTCATGCAGCTTTTGCGGTTGCAAATTTTCCTGCACTAGAATTTCATCTATTAATTTTAAATGAATTGGCTCATCTTTGATAATGACACCATTGAAATCGAATAAAACTACCTTTAAACTCATGCAAATACGCCAATGCCATAATAATTAAGATCCTCAACAATAATTATGATGTATTTTGGCGTGCATGACCAGCCCAGATACCGGGTAAAATTCCCAAATTTGATGGACTTTGTGCGTGAAAGGATAATCTATTCTCCCGACTTTTGTAGGGTTTAGCAATGCTAAACCCCTACGACTCCTTACCTTTATTCTTGATCTGGTCTAACACTTAAATATCTATCTTTGCGAATAGTATTGATCACAGTTTGAATGTAACTTTCTGCTGCTCCCAAAGTTTTTAATAAATGATTTCCTAACTCTAAAGCTGCTTCAAATTCAGGTTGTACAACTTCCTTCGCACCCATTTGGGTTAAAATATCAATTTCCTTGTTATTATGTGAACGAGCAATGACATCTAAATGGGGTGCAATAGTCAAAGCATTTTTTAAAAGTAAACGGGTACTAGCAGCGTCAGGAAGGGCGATCGCTAAAGCTTTAGCAGTGGCTAAATGTGCTTTTTCTAATACTAATTCTGAATCTGCATCACCAAAAATATAAGGTATTTGACGCATTCTTAATCTTTGTACAGATGCTTCGCTATTTTCAATAACTAAAACTGGATATCCTTCAGTTTGTAAGATATTAACAACTACTTGCCCTACTCTACCATAACCTGCTACCACTACATGATCAGTCATTATTTCTGGCATAGATATAGTTTTGGGTGCAGAAAATCTTTGTAAGAAATTCGCTAGTACGGGATTTTGATTTAAATTATCAGCAATAAAAGGAGCAACTTTAAGTGAGAATGGTGTAAGAATGAGTGTAATTGCTGTTGTTCCTAATAATAAAGAATAGGTTTGTTGAGATATCAATTCTAACTGCAAACCTACCAAAGCTAATACAAAAGAAAATTCACCTATTTGGTTAATTCCCAAACTGACTATAATTGCATTTTTGAGAGAATAACCAAATTTTAAAACAATTCCGAAAATAATTACGGCTTTACCCAACATGACTAAAGCCACAAGTTCTAAAATTATGGCAAAATTGCTGATGAGAATAGCCGGATCAATCAACATTCCAATAGAAGCAAAAAACAGACTAGCAAAGGTATCTCGCAAAGGTAAAATTTTGGCTAATGCCTGATCAGCATAATCAATTTCTGATATCATTAAACCAGCAACAAACGCCCCCATTGCAATAGAAAGACCCAAATTTGCAGTTATTACAGCAACTCCTAAACATAAAGCAATTACAACTAATAAAAATAACTCATTGCTTTCTGTAGCGGCAATATTGCTTAACACACGAGGCACTACCCAGCGACTAAATATAATTGCAACTCCAACAAATATTGTAATTTTAACTAAAGCCAAACTGAGAGCTACTGCAATATTTTCTGGTTGTTGTAAAGCTGGAATTATTGCCAACATCACACCCAAAGCTAAATCTTGAGCGATTAAAATTGCCAGCATAATTTGCCCATGTACTGTATTAACTTCACCCTTTTCTGTGAGGGTTTTTAATACTATTGCTGTGGAAGAAAGAGATAAAACCGCACCTAAAAAGATGCCTTTTGTAATGCTAGAAGCCCAACCTGTTAAGAGGGTGACTATTGTTACTAGAGCAATTGTTAAACCGATTTGTAATAAACTACCTTTAATAGCAATTTCTTTCACTCGTCTGAGTTCTGCTAAAGAAAATTCTACACCCAGCGCAAACAGCAGAAAGGCAACTCCAATTTCTGCTAAAGATTTAATTTCATTCACATTACTTAATAACTTAAACCCAAAAGGTCCAATAGCAAAACCACTAACTAAATAACCCAGTATCACAGGTTGACGCAACCGATGGGCAAAAAATCCTCCTAAAGCAGTAGCGACTAACACTGTTGTGATATCCAAAATTAAACTATGTTCTGTTGGCATCTTTTTTTTGAATTTATTTATATTGTTATCAACTGATGTCACTTACTTTCAGAGTAGCTTGAATTGATAACAGTAAACAGGTAAACAGATCCCCAACTTCTTCAAGAAGTCGGGGATCTATATCCAGGAATATAAAAAAACTTGGAATATAAAAAAACTTGGAATATAAAAAACTCCAAGTCTGAAATTAAGATTTATTGGTTTTTGGTTTTGAGATTTTTTCCTTACAGTGTCAAAGATTGGGGGTTGGTTTCAATCAATTTTGCTAAATCTTGCAAGAATGCAGCCGCATGAGCGCCGTAAATAATACGATGGTCACAGGTGATGTTAACCTTCATTTGTTGACGCACACCAAATAAACCATCTGCGGTAGCGACAACTTGGGGACGAGCAGCAGCGATCGCTAAAATTGAACCTTGTCCTGGTGGTAAAATCGCATCAAAGGTATCGACACCAAACATTCCCAAATTAGACAGAGTAAATGTACCGCTATTATATTCCTCTGGTTGTAGTTGTTTCGCTCTCGCTCTGTCTACCAAAGATCTCCAGTTGCGTGACAGAGAATAGATATCTACCTGATCGGCGTTTTGTAACACTGGTGTAATCAAACCACCATCATCCATTGCCACAGCGACAGAAACATTGATATTG
This sequence comes from Sphaerospermopsis kisseleviana CS-549, assembly GCF_028329225.1. Taxonomy (NCBI): domain Bacteria; kingdom Bacillati; phylum Cyanobacteriota; class Cyanophyceae; order Nostocales; family Aphanizomenonaceae; genus Sphaerospermopsis; species Sphaerospermopsis kisseleviana. The sequence continues at coordinate 12,431 of NZ_JAQMTI010000253.1, forward strand.
GAATGATAAACAATACCTTGATCTGAATAACTGGCGTTAAGTAAAGGATGTTTTTGTAATGTCACCGCTACAGCTTTCGCTAATAGCGCCGTCATGGTGACACCTTTAGATTTAATTTGTTTGTAAAGTTTATCTAATCCATCCGTGGTAATGGTGTAACCAACATGGAATATAGGTACAGACAGGCTGGCCATCATATTGCGTACCACCGCATTTTGCAGAGTAGTTAATGGTACGACTTGACCAGGAACGGCAGCAACAACTGGGGCGGGTGCAGGTGTTGGTTTTGCCGGAGCAGCGGCAGCGGGGGCGGGTGCAATAGGAGTAATAACCGGGGTAGTAGGTGGCTGAACTTTACCAACAGCAGCTTCTATATCTTCGGCGACAATGCGACCGTAAGGACCACTACCTTTAAGGTTATTTAAATCAACTCTTAATTCTTTCGCCAACTTGCGAGCGCGGGGCGAAGCTACTAACCGTCCTTCCCGATGGTTTGAGCCATTTTGAGAAGCTGTTGCAGGTGCGGCTACAGTTGCAGCAGCGGCCACAGGTACGGGCGCGGGTGCGGATGCGGGTACTGGTTCAGCTACAGCACTACCACCACCAGCCATAGCCTTAGCGGCTTCTATTTCTGCTTCTGTTTCGGCAACGTAAGCGATCGCCGCACCAACAGGGGCAGTTTCACCAGCTTGGACAATGATATGGGCAAGAAATCCTTCATAGAAAGTTTCCACATCCATATCAGCCTTATCTGACTCGACAACCACCACTGTTTCGCCTTTTTCCACTTTATCCCCCGGCGACTTCACCCAAGAGACTATCTTTCCCTCAGTCATGGTGGAACTCAGCGCCGGCATAAATACTTCATGAATGCTCATAATGGTGGTTTCAGAATCAATAATTTTATGGACTTTAACAAATGTCGCCAGATCGAATTGTATCTTGCTACGAGGATTTTAGAGCAAATGATTGGGGACTGGGGACTGGTGACTGGGGACTGGGGACTGGGTAATCAATTTTATGTTTTCTAATCAACTATTCCCAATTCCCAATTCCCAATTCCCAATTCCCAATTCCCAATTCCCAATTCCCAATTCCCAATTCCCAATTGTCAATTATCAATTGTCAATTATCAATTAACAGTGCCAATTGGAACTCAAAACAAAGGTAGATGTCTATAAATAAAGCAATCATTAATAGTTCGTCAATAGCAACTAAGATTGCTATATGTAGCAAGCGCCAAGGTATTTAGGAACTCAGTTGATAGCGCAGTGTGCCGTAAGCCACTGACAAAACTAAGACATACACAGACTTTCCATTATGTCCCCAGTCCCCAGTCCCCAGTCACCAGTCCCCAGTCACCAGTCACCAGTCCCCAGTCCCCAGCGATGCACTGAGCTTGTCGAAGTGTCCCCAGTCCCCAGTCACCTGCTATATATATCCTCCTCACCACTCCTTCACACACAAAACCTGCTCATCAGCAGTTACTAGGGGTGAGAGTTAAATCTAAAACTCTTGGAACTTTCCCTTTCAATACTATTATTATGTCGGCAAAGCTCAAATTTCTTTTAATTTTGATACTCAGCATCTTTGCCACTGCTGCTGGGGTTTATGTGATGCAGCGACAGCCTTCTGCTTTGATGACTGGAACTGCTAATGGACAACAGCAGCAGTTATATGTAGAACAAGATTCATCAGCATTGCTGACTTATCCTGAACGTTCTCATTATAAAACTATTCCTTTAGAAAGTATCAATTCTATTCTCCAAGGCAGTGACCCTGCTACTCTGGCTTTAAATATTCTAGATGATGTGAAATCTATAGAGGTCAAGCCGCAAGTAGAGGTAGCTTATCCCCAACCAAACCAAGCTTTAGTGACAATTACAAAACTCAATCCAGTAAAAAATAATTCAGTTAATTCAGTAAGTGCAATTAAATATCGAGTAGAGATGAGCCGCTTTGGGCGATCGCTCTTGGTTAGTTCACCCCCAGTCTGGGAAATTATCTGGGCTGGTTCTCAAGTCCAATGTTTCTCAAAAACTCCAGCCCAAAATAATTTGACCCAAAACTGTGATTAATTGGGAATTGGGAATTGGGAATAAATAATTATCTATTCACTGTCCCCAGTCCCCAGTCCCCAGTCACCAGTCACCAATAACTAAACATCTCCGCGAATTTCTTCGACTACACCATCACGGAGGACAATTTCAACTTGCATTTTACTAATGAGGTTGTCTCCAGTTTCTATCTTGAAAAAGCCTTCCATTTGAAATTGGTTAACTTCTTGATCTAACTCCAGATACTGCACTTGCTGAAGGTTTTGTAGTAATTGGTTTTTTTGCTCTAGCAGTTCACTTTTCTTTTGATTAACCTGAAGTTGGATATTGTCAATTTGTTGTATGGTTTGGGGTCCTGGTGGTTGTAAACTCTGTTTTTGAATGGCGGTTATTGCTCTTTGTCCTTCGATGTCTAGCTGTTGCAGTTGCTGATCTAGTTGGTTGATCTGCGCTTGCAGTTGCTGTTGTACTTCCTCTTTCCAAAGAGGAGTAACAATAGCTTTGACGTTAACGACGCGCTTTAAAAGTAATTGAGGGTTGGATACATCCATAAAAATTTTACGTTCACTCTGATAGTTTGCAAGTGGAGTTATTTGGCAAACATTCCGTCATTGACGCTCCCCGCCTTAAAAAGACGGGGATTCTTGTTTTAATGAGCAACCTTACCCAAACTTGTTACCAAATCTGGGTAGAGGGTCATCTCTCCACAAGCGTTAACCCTTCGACTGCGCTCAGGGTAAAAGTTTCCGTCCGCCCGACGGTACTTAAATCATAGCAAGTCTGTTTTAGTGCCTTCGCCAAAATATTGATTGCCGCATTATGGTCACGATCAAGAACGCACCCACAGTTACAAACATGAGTTCTCACTGACAGTGATTTTTTGACAATTTCTCCACAATTAGCACAATTTTGAGCAGTATATTGTGGGGCAACTGGTACAACCACACGCCCGTATATCTTCCCAAAATATTCTAGCCATTGAGTAAACAGCGACCAACTAACATCACTAATTGACTTGGCTAACTTGCTATTTTTAATCATATTTCTCACTTGCAGTTTTTCAAACGCCACTAAATCGTGAGATTTAACTACGCACAATGCTTGTTTTACAGCAAAGTCTTTACGCTGACGTGATACCTGCAAGTGTTTCCTAGCAAGACGGTTAATAGCTTTTTTGCGATTATTAGAACCTTTCTTTTTGCGACTAACTCTTTTTTGTAGCCGTTTCAAAGATTTTTCTGACTTCCGCAAATATCTGGGATTATCAACTTTATTCCCTTGAGAATCCGTATAGAAGCTATTTAAACCAACATCTAATCCAACCGTTTTACCTGTGGGAGTAGTGTCAATTCTTCTTTGGGCATCTACGCAAAACTGCACATAATAACCGTCAGAACGTTTAACTATTCTGACTCTCTTTATTTGCTTGATTTGGTAAAAGTGTAAATCCCAAGTTCCAATTAACTTTAGTTGACCTATGCCACATTTATCTATAAATTTAATGTGCTTACGGTCATCTAAAAGTTTCCATCCAGTTGATTTATATTCAACTGAACGGTTATTTTTTTGAAATTTGGGATATCCCTTTTTACCAGGGATTTTAGATTGACAATTATCAAAGAATCGTTTAATTGCAAAAGCTGTTCTTTCTGCTGCTGCTTGTCTAGCCATTGAATTTAATTTCTCAGCAAAATCAAATTCCGACGCTAATACAGCAGTATACTTATTCAGGTCGTAAGGTTTAACGTTTTGATTGTCCATCCAAAACCGTAGGCACTTATTACGAATGAACTGGCTTATCCGTATAGCCTCATCAATTCTTTGATATTGCTGTTTTGTGCCTTTGGCTTTGAACTCGAAAACAATCATCGTTAATTACCATCTCGACCTGTTGCAAAAATAGCATTATTTAGGGAAAATGTCAATCCCTAAGCAGCTAAGTCAGGATCATGACTGCTCCACGCATGGGCAGTGCGTTCGCCTACATCCACTGCCTAAAGTACGATAAGTATCTCCACCAAGTTCCGATACTTTATCTCGGTGGTTTTGGCTCACTCAATTTTCTTATAATATCTCGATATCGTTCCATGACAACGTGACGACGAATTTTTAAGGTTTGTGTCATCATGCCATTTTCAATGGAAAAGGGTTCGAGAATTAGTGTGAATTGTCCAATTCTGTCATCGGCTCTGTAACCTGGACGGTTTTTGACTTCCCGATTCAATTCCTGCCGATATAAATCCTGAATTATTTTACTCTCTAAGTCAATTTTTTGACTGGTTGAGCCAGTATGATCATCTTGGGTGCTTAATTTCAAATTCTGACTTTCTGCCCATTTTTCTAAGGCTTCCAGGTTGGGAACAATTAAAGCTCCTAAACTGCGCTCGTCTTGTCCTACGAGCATAATTTGATCAATATAGGGCGATCGCAAACAAGCATCTTCTATCGGTTGCGGTTCAATATTTTCCCCGTTTGTCAAAACAATTGTATCTTTAGCCCTACCAGTCAGCACCAAATCATTTTGAGGTGTCACCCAGCCCAGATCACCGCTATCAAACCAACCTTCCGCATCTATGACTTTTTTTGTCGCTTCCGGATTTTTGTAATATCCTTGCATCACTTGTGGTCCTTTGAGCAACACCAAACCTCGTTTTCCTGCTGGTAAGGGTTGTCTCGTTTCTGGATCAACTATTCTAACTTCTGTTCCCGGTATTGGTTGCCCTGATGAACCCCGCAAATTTCGCCACGGACGACGGGCGTTTGTTACTGGTGAGGTTTCTGTTAAACCATACCCTTGTAAAATCTCTACACCAATAATTTCAAAAAAGTTGTCTATATGTCGGGGTAGCGCCCCACCACCACTAATGACTTGTTTTATTCTGCCCCCTGTGGCTTCTCGCACTTTAGCATAAACTAATTTTTCTCCCAGTGCTTGAAACGGTGACAAGGCTAATTTTACTATTTTCGCCCCTATTCGCTCCATATCTGAGGCATTAACATGATCTAAACTCAATCCCTGGGCAATGCGTCGCGCTGTGATATATTTCTGGCTCATGTCCAGTAAAAATTTAATCAGCTTTTGTTTATTGGCTGGTTGGCTGCGGAACTGCTTTTGTACTCCTTCATAAATTGATTCCCACAACCGGGGTACAGCAATCATGAAATTAGGTTTAAATTCTTTCAGGTCTTCTTTAACTGAACGTAAGTTTGTATAAACTTGTGTACAACCTTGAGAAAGTAAAAAATACTCTCCACTGCGTTCATAACTATGCCATGTCGGCAGAATGCTAAGGACTATATCTCCTGGTTGTGGTTGAACTATAGTTCCCAAGGTCTTGACTTGGTGCAGCAAATTTTTATGAGAAAGCATCACACCTTTAGGTTTGCCTGTAGTCCCAGAGGTATAAATTAAGGTTGCCAAGGCATCACCGCTGGGTTTATTTGCTACTAAAGTTTGGTTGCTACCAATGTCTAGTAATTGGGTAAAATTGAGCAGTTGATAATTTTCTGCTGTTGGTGGTGTTTCATCAGAAAGTAAGACTACGAATTTAATCGGTAAGTCTTGCAAACCAGCTTCTAGTTTTTTGAATGTCTTGATATCTTCAACTACCAGCCCCGTACTACCACTATTGGCGATAATATATAGTAATTCTTCCCTTTCAGCTTGGGCGCTACGCACTGCGTTTACTGCTCCCGCAGTCATGATCCCTTGATCAGCAATAAACCAGCGCGGACTGTTATCTGCTATCAGGGAAATGCGTTGTCCAGTGCTAGATGTTTCATCCTCACCCATATTCACCCCTAAAACCTGCAAACCCGCTGCAAATCGTTGAATTTGTAAGGATAGCTGAGAATAGGTAATCTTTACTTCGGGTTTTGCGTGGGGGTTATGCAAGGCAACAATATTACCAAATTTCCTGGCAGCCAAAGTCCATATTTCTGGCAACGACTCAACATTTGTGTAATCTGCCAAACTTTGCAATGCTCGGTATTCTCGCTCAGTGACGTTGGATAAAAAAGGGGAATCAGGTTGTATTTTTGACATAGCACTTAGTTGTTTAGTGTTTAGTGTTTAGTGTTTAGTAAATTTGTGATTTTTCTAATAACAGTATTAGATATCAGCTTTCCTGACTGTGTATGACAGTAGCACAATTTCCACAGTTCTATTGACCAAACCTTATGCTAAACTAAATTTATATAGATTAAATGCAATGGTTCTTTCTTGGTATAGTTCCATGTATTTTACTGCGTCAGCTACCCAATGACCAATTCATAGTTACTAATTCATAATTCTTAATTCTCTCAAACCTATTTGCATAAGTCAAAAAACCAGGTTGCTCTACAGTCTAGAGATGATGAATTATGAATTATTACTGCCTAATTTCTGAAGGAGGTGATTAGCTATAGGTTTAATTGAGGCATTATTAATTACTCTCATCAATGCTTTTGCTTGTCTAGCTTTGCCCAAGTTTCTATCTATGCTGTCGTCTTGCAAAACCAAACTACCTAAACCTTCACTGATAGATTCTCGATTGAATACAGCTAAAGTAGAAGTTACGAGTTTTCCCTATTGTACAGTTTACCATTTGACTGGTAGCCAATTTTGTAAATTTAGCCCTCAATTTTGTTCTCGGTGTTCTCCTGGCTGGGGAGAATAAATAGCTTATTTAGCTGATTTGGTTTGGGGAAAGGTTAAAGGTTTTTGCTTTTTCCTTTACCTCTTCCTCTGAATTTTAAGTTTTTTAAAGTTATAATTAGTTATGTAAAGTATTTGATTTATTTATATACAGCAAAAGAAATTCAAAATCGAATAATTGCCCTAAGATCAAAGTTATAGTTCATACTAGATCAGACCAGCAACCAAGTTTCACAAAGGGAGAATGATCTATGAGTTTAATAGATGGCATACTTATAACTTTGTTAAATACGGTTGTCTGTTTGGTTTTACCTAAATTTTTATCTGTCATACTTCCTGTGAAAAAGACGCAAATAAATCAGGAAGAACAAAAGATTACTGAGATGACTGTCCCTACATCAGAACATATTCCAGAAATTCCCAGTTTTTTTTTAAGATAGACAACGCTTGATTAAATTAGTTGTTAAGATAAAAAACAGCGTATTTTATCTGATTGAGGTACACCTGTGGCAAACAAGATTCCCGTACCACAATATTTTCAAGATTCAATGTTGTATCTCATTTACCTGAAATTTGCTGTAAAATAATAATTTCAGGAATAGGATGTTTCTTAGGCTGACTATGCCTAGACTTCATCAAATGAAGTTAACTTAATAATCGTTATTTTCTATTTTCTTTACGCCATCTAGCTCTAACTAAACGAATTTCATCAAAACTATAACTTTCTCCTAAATATTCCCTAATAGGAGTTAAAGAAATATCACCCAAAACATCTATAACTTGCCAAATTTTCTTTTGTCTATCTAAAGGTACTAACAAATTTAAATCTACAGGTTGATTTTTTTCGATTAAATCAGAAAGATGACGGATAATTGTAGTAGTTCTTACATTGCGTTTTGCAGCAATTTCTTGAATACTCAAACCTTGTTGATATAATTCCAAGGTAGTTGATTCCGTATCAGTTGGGTAATGATCTGTATTTTTGGGTGGTGGAAAACTTTGTTCTTGACAATGGGATTGAATTACTGATAAAAACTTTTCCCCATATTGACTGACTTTATAACTAACTACACCATCCAAGTTAGCAAATTCTTCTAAAGTTTTAGGTTTGACTTGTGCCATTAATTTTAAAGTCGAATCTTGAAAAATCATATAAGGTGGAAAACCCTGTTCATCGGCGATTTGTTTCCGCAAACTTCGCAACCTGTTCATCAAAAGTTCCACATCCAAAGCTTTACTATTCACATCTACTAAATTTAATCTTTGAGAAACAGGAACAGCAATAGAAACCTGGCGTTGTTTTCGCATTACTTCCCAACTTAAAGCATTCAGTTTTAACACCGAATAACCATCATTAGTTTGTTCTAATAAACCTTGATGTAAAAGCGATCTCCCTAACATTCGCCATTGATCAGCAGTTTTATCTTTACCGATACCATAAGTTGATAATTGATCATGTTTATTCAAAGTGATTTTTTGAGTTTTGGCACCTCGTAACACATCAATAATATAACTCATGCCATATCTTTCTTTACACCGCGCTACACAAGATAGAAATTTCATTGCTTCAATAGTCCAATCTTGCACAGGTTTGGGATAACGACAATTATCACAATTACCGCAATTTCCGGGAAATCTTTCCCCAAAATAACCTAATTGAATTGTTCTTCTACAGTCTGTTCCTTCAGCATAATCTATGACTTGTCTAAGTTGTTGTTTAGCTATTAATTGTTCTTGGGGGTCGGTTTTTTGGTTAATACTCCATTCAATAGTTTTCACATCACCAAAACTAAAGAATAAAGTACACCGTGATGGTTCACCATCTCTTCCTGCACGTCCTGATTCTTGATAATAACTTTCTAAATTACGAGGTAAATCTGAATGAATTACAAACCGCACATCTGGCTTATTAATACCCATACCAAAAGCAATAGTCGCTACCATTACCCGCACATCATCCCGAATAAATTTAGTTTGATTTTTGCTTCTTTCATCATCAGTTAAACCTGCATGATAGGGTAAAGCAGCAACTTTATCATTTTGTAATTTAACAGTTAGTTCATCAACTTTTTTTCGGGTTAAACAATAGATAATTCCTGAACCTTCATTTTCTCTGACTATTTCTAAGATTTCACTGTATGAACGACTGCTTTTAGGACGCACTTCATAATAAAGATTTTGGCGATTAAAACTGGCAATGTGAATACTTGGTTGTTTTAATCCTAATTGTTGAATAATATCTGCTCGCACTCTATCTGTAGCAGTAGCAGTTAATGCGATAGTTGGGACATGAGCAAAACGTTTTTTTAATAATATTAATTGCCGATATTCTGGGCGAAAATCATGACCCCATTCAGACACACAATGAGCTTCATCAATAGCAAAATTAGCCAGACCAATTTTTTCTTTAACTACATCTAAAAGCGGTAAAAATCTTTCACTAACTAACCGTTCAGGAGCAACATATAATAATCTAACTTTACCAGTCATAATTGCTTCTTCGCGGGAGCGAACTTGATAGGTGTTGAGACTACTATTAAGAAATGTGGCAGAAATGTTATTATTTCTCAGTGCTTCCACTTGGTCTTGCATTAATGCTATTAATGGTGATACCACTACTGTTAAACCTGGTTTTAAAAGTGCAGGTAATTGAAAACACAAAGATTTACCCCCACCCGTGGGCATAACTACCATTAAATCACGATTTTGCAGGGCATCTTCAATAATTTGCCGTTGTCCAGGGCGAAATTGGTCATAACCAAAGTAATGTTTTAAAGATTTTTCTAGTTGGGGATACTGAAGCATGGTAAATGTGTGTGCAGTTTGTTCAGGCAGGGATCAGGATATGAAAATTTTAACTCACGCTGGTTACACAACGGGAAATAGTGGCTATAATTATAAACTAGGATTGTCTGATAGCGAAGCGTGGCGTTAGCCATATCAGGATTTCCAGTATTTTAGGATTAACAGGATGAATTTGAAATTGTCTGAATCAGGATTTCCAGGATTTTAGGATGTACAGGATGAAAATGAGGATTTTATTATAAGTTAGCATTTCTAGGAAATAATTATGACTCAAGAGTTAATAGATTTAAGACAAAGTATCTTAGAAGGTCGTTATGATGATGCTTTAGAAATTATTGATGATTTGGAGGATATGAGTAAACAGGCAACGTTGCGAAAAATAGAGGCTTTTTTAGTGAGGTTGGTTATTCATCTGATTAAAAATCAAATTGAACAGCGTTTAACTAATTCTTGGATTGCTTCTATTTCTGATTCTGTGATTCAAATTGCTAAATTGAATATCAAAGATAATCAAAAATCATATTATATTAAAGCTGATGAATGGCAAGAATTGTTAGCAGAAGCAGTAGAAATGGCGATTCGTCCAGCGAGTGCAGAGATTTTTGGCGGGACGTTAAAACCAAGTCAAGTTTCCCAAAGGTTGAATCGAGAAGAGTTGATTAATTTTGCTGAGAATATTTTACAATTAACTTATCAACATCAGCCTAAAGAGTTAGCAAATATGATTGATAATTATTTGGCACAGTTGCCTGGTGGTGAAGATTGGTTTGAGTAATATAATAAATTGTGAAAATTTGAATTCTATGAGTTGATTAAAATATACGCATAAATAGAATACTTTTTAAACTTCTGACTAAGCGAGTTCCCAAGAAAGGCTGATACCCAGCTTGATAAAATTCGGGATAGGGCATATTTTGAGCGCATTTCCAGATCAGTTCATAACTTTTATTATTTAACATATAACTACTTAAAGTCTGAATTAGCAAAGATCGTGCCTGATTACTATTAACTATTTTCCCCAAGCTATCAGCCGCCTGCCAACGGGTGGACTCATCCTGGGATGTTTGGATAAGTTGCACTAAAGCGGCGATCACTTTTTCATTGCCATGTCCTATATTCCCTAAGCTTTCAGCCGCCTGCTGACGGGTGTACTCAGACTGGGATGTTTGGATAAGTTGCACTAAAGCGGCGATCGCTTTTTCATTGCCATGTCCTATATTCCCTAAGCTTTCAGCCGCCTGCCAACGGGTGAAATAATCCTGGGATGTTTGGATAACTTGCACTAAAGCGGCGATCGCTTGTTCATTGCCAGGGTCTATTTTCCCTAAGCTTTCAGCCGCCCGCCTACGGGTGTACTCAGACTGGGATGTTTGGATAAGTTGCACTAAAGCGGCGATCGCTTGTTCATTGCCATGTCCTATTTTCCCTAAGCTTTCAGCCGCCTGCTGAAGGGTGTACTCATCCTGGGATGTTTGGATAACTTGCACTAAAGCGGCGATCGCTTGTTCATTGCCATGTCCTATATTCCCTAAGCTTTCAGCCGCCCGCCTACGGGTGGACTCATCCTGGGATGTTTGGATAAGTTGCACTAAAGCGGCGATCGCTTGTTCATTGCCATGTCCTATTTTCCCCAAGCTTTCAGCCGCCTGCCAACGGGTGTACTCATCCTGGGATGTTTGGATAACTTGCACTAAAGCGGCGATCGCTTTTGTGCGTTCCGTTTCTTGTAATGCTGTTGTAACTTGCTCTCTAATAGTGTCAAAATTACCAAATTTCCAATCAACAATCTGTTTAACTATTGCATCTGCTCGATCACAGTTTTTAAACTCAGTAATGGCCGCAGCAGCTAAAAAATAGGCTCGATAACCATAAAAACTTTTACCTTGATATTTCGCACAGCCATCTTGAAAATTTATCAATGCTTGAATAAATGCCTCTTTTTGAGCTTTATCTACATCCTTACTCCCAAACCACAATAATATAGTTTGTTTCCATTGTGGGTCAAAAATTCGATATTGTTTATTTTCTATAGGGTTATTTTTATGGTTTCTGGGTAAGAAAAAATCCCAATCATCAATTGCTGTGGCTGCAAAATATTCTTGAAATGACGCATGGAAAAAAGCATAAGTAGGGTTTCCGTTTGGATCTCTGCCTACCTGATTTAACCAACCCAATTTTAAAGCTAAACTGAGTAAAGAATTTTGATCATTGTTTTTACCCAAGTATTCATTGACTAAATTTTCTGACAAGCGAAAACGAGTAGCTTCTTTGTCTATAGCAACTTTAGCTAACTCTGCCAATTTATCCTTGAGAGTGTCTAATTTATCGCCTACATTTTGATTGAATAATTCTTGCTTCCATTTATCAAAATCATCAACAAACTGCTGATAGAGTCCGGCTTGAGTATCTGGTAAACTTCCGGTTTTCTGTTGCCAATTAAAACAAAGTAGCGTTAACCGTAGTGGATTTTTTACTAAGTCTTGAATTCTTTCTTTTCCTGGTTTACGGAGATCATTAAATAAAGATTCTCCCCGTTTTGGTTCTGCGATAAACCAGTTGTTAATAAATAATTCCACCTGTTCAGGATAGGAAAAATCTAAAGTTCTATAGGTATCAAAATCAGACAGTGCATTACTTTGTCCATCCCATAAATTTACCCGACAGGTTAAGACAATTCGCGCTTGAGTAATAATTCCCCCTTGACAAATTGCTTGATTAATATATCCTAAAGGATTACCAGATGTGACAACCATTTCATCTAACCCATCTAACAACAGCCATACTTTACCGTTGTTAAATTGGCTAGTTAAATCATCTTTAATATTTTGATCAGCTGCCGCTTTGTTTGCTTGTTGACTAGCAGCATTTAACCAAGTTGTAAATACATAATCTTGTAATGTTTGATTTTCTAATTCAGCTAAAGATATCCAAATAATAATAGCATCTGTATTTTGGTGAGATAAATAATTAGCAATTTGTTGTAATAATGTAGTTTTACCTGCCCCTGGTTCACCAATAATGGCAATGCGTTTACCTTGACTTTTTGGTGTATTTTTTTGGTGAAAAACTTGTTCTAAAAATTCATTATTTTCATATTTTTGAGTAATTTCTGTTTCTTGATAAAGTTCTGAACCCCTTTCTGGAGAAATATCAAGATTACTTTTTTGTTTGGGTTGTTTTTTCCGTTCCACCAAACCCAGTGGTACATAAACATCTTGCACCCGAAAATTAACCCCTTCAGCATGAGTGAGGGGATTTGTGGTTAATTTCTGCCTTTCTGCTAACATTTCCCGGCAGATTTCAGGCCAATTGGGAGTTAACTTTGCCCGACTCTCCCCATCGGGCGGCTGTAGTCAGTAATTATAAGTCGGGTTATTGATATTTATTTGTGAGGCAACATTTGACCCTCTATCTGCATTTATTACATCTGCTATTTTTTCAAAATTGTTAATAACTGAAGTCTGGGATTTAACATCTGATTCAATTTTTTTTGCTTTCGCTTTAATTTCCTTAGCAGTTTCCGACTGATCATTATTTACTGCTGCTTCCACATCTAGTACAGCTTCAGCAATTTCCCGGTCGTTTGCTGCTGCTTCGGTTAGTTCTAGCACAGCTTGACCATAATCTATTATTGCCGTTTCACCTGCTTCTATAGATGCAGTCAGGGATGGTGCTTGTTGCTTGTCGCGTAGCTTAGTGATTAATTTACCGGTTTGTTTCCAGATGACATCACCAAGGTTTTCGCCCATTTTCTCTAGAGGTTTACCTAAAATTGTAACAACAGCAGTTACAACAGCAGTAAGTGTGATTAGTTCCATAAATTCACTATCAAGTAATTTACCGTAAAGATTATTTCAACAGTCGTGATAGCTGTTTCGCAAAAAAGTCAACCAAACCAAATTCAGTACATACCACAAATCAAGGGCAATCTTAGCCTATTTTCAGGAATTTTGTAAATACTATCCAGTAGTCACCTAAAAATGTCACAATAAGAATTGTAAACTTTCTTTTCAATCCTCACTATGAAAGCAACTTGGAACGGTGCAACTTTAGCCGAAAGTGATAATACCGTAGTCGTAGAAGGAAACCATTACTTTCCTGCTGACGCTATTAACAAACAATATTTCAAAGACAGTGATACTCACACCACTTGTTCTTGGAAGGGAGTTGCGAGTTACTACACCATTGAAGTAGATGGACAAGTTAACAAAGATGCAGCTTGGTACTATCCCAGCACCAAAGAGAAAGCGAAAAATATAGAAGGTTATATTGCTTTCTGGAAAGGTGTGAAGGTGGAAGCATAGGTAAGCATTCAGCTATCAGTAATCAGCTTAAATCTAGAATGTAAAAGAGATTAATCAAAGTCCGACTTTTCAAGGAGGATTTAGGGGGATAAATAGAAAATTTTTGACACATCATGAGTGACTTTTCAAACATTTTCTTAGCACTGCTAAACCCCTACTGATTACTGATGGCTGAATGCTTACATTTAATCCTTAGCAATGACAATATCATTAGACTTAATCACAGCATAAGCTTCTGCACCTTCCACTAATCCTAATTCCTCCGCAGATACTTTAGTAATGATTGAAGTTAATTCAACTTTATGCACAATTTCTAAAGTTATTTCACTGTTAACAGTTCCGGTAGTTACTCGTTTAACCACTCCTTTTAAAACATTACGAGAACTAACTTTTAATGGTTTCTTGGGAATAATATTTCCTATCTCAACAGTCTGAGTTTCTACCTTCTCTTGGGGGGTTGGTTGTGATATTTTGGGTGCAGATGCAGCAGGTTTTTGATTTAACCCGCGTACCAGTTCCCGCAAAATCTCAGTTTTAGTGCGCTGAGAATGCTGACAGAACTCTTCTAAAATCTTCCGTTCTTCCTCTGAGGTTTGGAATGTTACCCAACCTTGTTCTTTTCTGGGCATAAGTTTACCAAAAATATACCAATTTATTTGGTACTCATTATTATAGAATCTTGATACAATCCTAGCAGGTAGTGGCAAAAATTAATCATCAAACATCATCAAACATTATCAAACCCAATACCTAGTTATAGAATTAAATCAGATCAGATAGTATTTGGTTTTGTGAACTGGTTTTGTGAAATTTTTCATCGGTTGTGCAGTTTGGGCTTATAAAGGTTGGGTGGGCGAACTTTACCCCTCTGGAACTCGCACCACGGACTTTTTGCATCTTTACAGTCGTCGTTTTACCACGGTAGAAGGTAATACCACTTTTTACGCTGTTCCTAACCCGGAAACCGTTACCCGTTGGATGACAGAAACACCTCCGGGGTTTGAGTTTTGCCTAAAGTTACCGCGAGATATTACCCATCAAAAATTACTGCAACCCCATATTCCTGAAGCGTTAGCATTTTTAAAGAGAATGCAACCATTAGGTAAGCGTTTGGGTCCAATGTTTGCCCAACTACCACCGAGTTACTCACCTGCGTTACTGGATGACTTGCAGACATTCCTGGAAGCATGGCCACGTCAAGATGTACCTTTAGCATTAGAGGTGAGACATGGTGACTGGTTTAAAGAACCTCATTTGAGTAATTTAACAACTTTGTTAGAAAATTTAGGAGTTGGTAGAGTTTTATTAGATACTCGTCCTGTGTATTCTGGGGAAGATGATCCACAATTAGCATCAGAAAGGCGTAAACCACAATTACCAGTACAATTTTCTGTCACTGCCAATTTTACATTAATTCGGTTTATTTCCCATCCCCGTTTATCTATGAATGAGCAATTTATGAATGAATGGGTGACATATATTAAAAAGTGGTTATCAGAGGGAATTAAAATTTATTTGTTTGTACATTGTCCTACAGAGGATATGTCTCCTAATAATGCTCGTTATTTTCAACAATTATTAGAGGAAAATGGTGTAGAAGTTCCGCCTTTACCTTGGAATACTATTAGTAATAGTAATCAACTGAGTTTATGGTAAGTAGGTGACAGTAAAAACGAAGTAGCGAAAGCTGTTGAAACCATTACAGATCCAAGGTTACAAAGAAATATAGCTGCTGCTAGTAGCGTGTTAGCAGGGTTAGTTTTAGATAAACAAGTGATCAGGAAGATTTTCAGGAGTGAAATTATGCGCGAGTCTGTAATTTACCAAGAAATTCTCGAAGAAGGTAAAGCTGAAAAAGCTAGGAATGTAGCAATCAATTTACTAAGAATTGGTATGAGTTTACCACAAATTGCTCAAGTTACAGAGTTATCTATTGAGCAAGTTGAGGAAATACAAAAATCAATTCAAGGATCATAATTGATACCAAAATCCCCGACTTCTGCAATTCAGTCAAAATTTATGGACATGATAATAAAAAAAGTCGGGGATCTAGGGGATCTAATTTAGCAAATTAAGCAAATTAAGCAAATTAAGGCAACCAAAAATTAGGTAAAATTGATTTACCCACATCACGGATAGCTTGATTCACATTTCTCGCTATTTGTATATGATGTTCATCTTGTTCTATAGGTAAAATATTTGCTTTTTTCCCTGTTCCTAAATAATCAATTGCTAAATTTGCAGCTTCCAAACCTGTAACAAAGGCTTTTTCCTGTGACCATGAACCGTGACGGTTAATAATCCAATCACCACTCATAAATACATTATTCAAACTGGTTTTAGCTGGTAACATATTCTGATAACTACCAGGCGAAAAATGTGTAACTGCATTTGCTAAACGAATGACGCTACTATCAATTACTTTTGCTTCTTTAAATTCTGGTACACAAGTTGCTAAATAACCTTGAACTATTTTGACAATTTCCTCATCACTTAAATGTAAAAATTGATTGGCATGATAAAAGTCAACTTCTACAACTGTTTCGGTTTGATTTTTATATTCATCATGCAAAGCATTCAAATCAAAAAAAGTCCATCCGGTTGTATTATCAAATCCAAAACAAGCATTAGAAGGACGAGGAATATTGATTTTTCTGTCAAACCATAACCGAGTCGCTAATACATCTATTGCTCCTAAATTGCTGATATTTCTAAATTCTGCATAATGTTGTAAACTAGAACTATTAGCAACAATTTTTTTCATTCCTGTAATTCCTACAGAAAAAATCACGGCATCAACATCAAAAACTTGATCACCACAAACTACACCTTTAATCTGATTATTACCACCGACAATTACATCTGTAACTCGATGTTTAGCTAAAACTTTCGCCCCTAACTTTTCTATCTTCTGCACCCAAGGACGAAAGATTTTTTCGCCTACTGTTCCCCGACACCAAACTACATCAAAATCTGGTTGGTGAGCGAGGATAAAATAATATAGCATTCCTAAAGTGGCGGCGGCTGAACATTGTTCACCAGGGGCAAATAAACCCACTAATAACATAGGTTCAAATGCTTCTTTATAAAGTCTGGCGGAAACACCAAAAGTTTTGAATAATTCACGGGCGGTTATATAATCATATCTTTGCCAAGCATCATGAGAATTATCAAAATCAATTAAGCTATAAAGTAAAGGTAAGGCGCTGAGTCTGTCAATTAATGGTAATCTTTGAAATTGCGGGTAAATAAAAGTTCCTAAGGGGGTTGGTAGTCTGGGTAAATCTTGAAAAATTGGTGATTCAACTTCTAAACCTGCGGGAGAATATTGAGCAGAACGAGTCCAAGTTGTAAAGGGGTTTATTTCTAATTCATTGATGAGAGAAAATATATTTCTGTAAGGATACCAAAAGCCATGAATACCGGCTTCTACAGATTTTCCTGCTGAGGTTTGCCAACCTGCTACCAAACCACCAGGATATGGTCCTGCTTCTAAAAGTGTGACATCATAACCTTGTTTTGCTAAATGATAGGTTGCCCCTAAACCCGCCCAACCAGCACCGATAACTACTACCCGTTTTTGTTGTAATTCTGACATTTTTGCACCCATGTTTTTCTGTACAGATAGTTATCATATCGGTTTGAGCAGGGAACAGGGAAAGAAAATTTTAGATTTTAGATTTTAGATTTTAGATTTTAGATTGGAATTGGCAAAAACAATCCAAAATCCAAAATCCAAAATTCTGCCTCCTGTTTCTTCATTAACTATGAATACTGCCATCGGGCATAATAGCACCTGTTAAAAAAGCTTCACTCATATCTGTGGCGTTTAAATTAGCTCTGGTCAAATTTACCTCACACAGATTAGCTTCACTTAAATCAGCGCCGGTTAAATTTGCGCCTTGTAAATTTGCCTTCCACATCCGCACACCTCCCATTTTTGCACCACTTAAATTTGCACCTTGTAAGTTGGCGGCTGTGATTGATGCTTGATGTAAATTAGCATCACATAAATCTGCACCAGTTAATAAAGCTCCACTAAGGTCTGATTCATTTAAATGGGAATTAGTTAGTATAGCTTGAGTTAAATCAGCACCACAGAGAATCACTTCTGATAAATTAGCATTTTCTAATGTTGCACCTCTGAGATTTGCTTTACTTAAATTTGCTCCACTCAAAGATGCTGCGGTGAGGTTTGCACCTCTGAGGTCTGCTCTACCAAAGTCTATACCACCCAAGTTAGCTCCTTGTAGGTTTGCGGAAGGTAATGCAATACCGTTAAAGCTTCTTTCTCCTCTGGCATACCTAGTTAATAGTTCTTGAATATCCATAGTTTTGAGTTATTTGTACTTAGTTGGAAGATTTAATTTGTATTTGGCGAAAATTTATTTAAGAAAAATACAAAAATAAATACAATTATTAAAACTAAAATCTCAAATATATTAACTATTTTAGTGACCTCAAATTGATCAATATAATGAATGCTACCGATAACATTGATATTGGGAGCATCCGAATTTTGCCAACATAAATGTAGCTAAATCAAAAGTTTGAGTGTTTATACCTTGCATGAAGTAGCCATACTGACTCATGAGGGCAATAAACAGGAAATAGAAAGTGTTGAGAAATCATTGAGGATGACTATATATACTATATATATAGTACCTATAAAAAAATCACTTTTCCACAAATGCTAAAAATCTGTTAGGATTTGTCACGAATATCAAACAATTTCAGGGACTTTATGCGGAAATTTTGGCTGGAATAATCAAGACTGAATTTGCTATAAAAAAACCGACTAGTCTTAACATTTGTCTGCAATGAATCTCTAGTCGGGCATAATTATATAGCGTTGTGTGATTGGCAATTGTTTCTAGCTGGATTTTAGCGATCGCTTACTTGCATAAATAGAAACAATCTGCTAAGATAAGACTTCTATATTATTAATATTCTTTTTTAGACCAACTACCTCGTCGATCATCCTCTCGTGGTTTTGCTTTATTCACTCTTAGTTGACGACCCATCCATTCTGCACCATCCAATTCTGTGATAGCAGCATCTTCTTGTGCATCTTCGATCATGTCAACAAAAGCAAATCCGCGCATCCTTCCGGTTTCGCGGTCAGTAGGTAAAACAACTCTTTTGACCTCGCCATAATCAGCAAACACGGCTTTTAAGTCTGCTTCGGTTGCGCGGTAAGAGAGATTTCCAACGTAGATAGTCATTATGAGTCACGTAATTTTCAACAAAAAGCGATAGTTCAGATGGAAACTGGAACTCAGCAAATTTTAAGCATTGCTCCCGTTGCCTTGGATTCATGTATGACAAAAATTGTAGGAGATTAGTCATCAATTATACTAGTTCACTACTCAACCTGCCACCAGACTGAACATACCCATCTGCTCATTATGATAACTGATTATGACATTTTCCAAAGTATGAGAATTTACAAAGAATTATAATATAAAATTATATGCTTTGATCTATTGGATAATTTAACAGAATTTATTGCTAACAAGCTGCGGTAATCTAATTACATTTTAGCAATTATAAACCGTTAACGTTGAAATGTTAACGGTTTATAATTGATTAATCAATTGAAATTTGTTGAGGGCCAGAGGCTTTGCCATTCTGGACTTCAGTGGCTGTTTTGGGGAAGTTGGCTGAAGTAATATGTTGATCTAGCCAACTTCTAACAGGATCATCAGCTAGGTTAAGTCGGAGGACACCAGAAACAAACCCACCCATAAATGACACTGGATGCTGGGCAAGTTCTTTAAATAGAGGAGACAATTCACTAATAAACATTACACTCTCCAAGTATTGCCGTAAAAAAATTATTAATTCTTCATCAATCTTAACAGATACTGGCTAATAAGTGACAATAAACAAATTTAATAATATTAAGATGTATAATAGTTATGATTTTTTCAATCCACAACAAATTAATTGAATTGAAATTTATTAAGCTATGACAAGCAACTGGGAAAACTTTATCAAAAATATAGGTGAGTGGAGGGGTTCATTTACTCAAATATCCCCCCAGGGAGAAATATTAAAATCTACGCCTAGCATTTTAAACTTAGAAGCCATTGATAATAACCAAGCTGTACTGTTTAGATTACGTCGTTTTGATAGTAATAATTATGATAGTTCTCCCATTCAAGATTATCAACAAGAATATCGTTCTTTAGCCAAAGAAAACATATTTTTTAACACAGGTGCGTTTGCCAAAGGAACATTACAACTAGCACCGTTTACAGAATTTGGTGCAGAATATGGCTTTATAGATGAAAATAGGCGATCGCGCTTAGTGCAATTATTTGACAAACAAGGAAAATTTAGTAATTTAACCTTAATTAGAGAATTTAGAACTGGTACAGAAGCCAAAGAAAGACCACCATTGACAGTAGAACAACTAATTGGTAAATGGGAAGGTCAAGCGCACACAGTATATTCAGACCTCAGCCCCTCAGAAACAAATACCAGTTATTTAGAAATCAAAGAACTAGACAACGGATATTTAGAACATAAGCTATCATTTGCTGGTCAAAATATTAGCTCAAAAGCCAAGATAGCAGGTAATAAATTGATATTTGAAAAAGAAGGAAATATCAGAGAAATCTTATTATTACCCGATGGAATTTCTAGTAATGTTCCCGTCCAACTAGAACTAAGAAAACCCTTTTTTGTAGAAGCAGGTTGGTTAGTCACAGACAACGAACGCCAAAGGTTAATTCGTACCTACAATGCAAAAGGAGAATGGATAAGTTCAACTCATGTGATTGAAATTAAAAATATTTAGGGAACAGGGAACAGGGAACAGGGAACAGGGAATAGGGAACGAGGGAAAAAAATATTTACCTCCTGCCTCCTGCCTCCTGTCTCCTGCCTCCTGTCTCCTGCCTTCTGCCTCCTTATGTGGGTGACTGTTCAGGGAACATACATTTATCAGAGTCACAACCGCTAGGTCCTGCTTCTGACATTTCCCCTAAATCATAACGACCTAAAGCACCACAAAAATCATCGGTTTTACGTCTTGCTTTCACCTCAGCAGATAAACGCTCATAAGTTGCTTTGTCTATGGGTTCAAAGGGTAAACGGGGGAAAGTTTGAATGTCATCAAACCGCGCTAATAAAGCCGCAGAAATGTAACCTTCATCATTTTTCACCGCTTCATAAATGCGTGTTCCCAAAACTTCAACTTCCTCAGAACGTAACTCTAAAGTCGCTGAGGTGTTATGGGTAGTGTAGTATTTCTGCACTTGCATCACAAAATCTAACTGTGCCAATACAGAAAACTTGGATACATCAATTTCATCTGCTCCTGGTAAATCTGCCCAAGAGACAGCCACGGGTATTTCTACCAACCATTCTGTACAACGAGGATCAAACGGATCATTTAACAAGTTACCGTTTTCGTCTTTGTCAGATTGAGAAGGTATGACATTATACCCATAATCTATACAGGCTAAGGCTACAGGGTCATTTTTACGGAAAGTGATCCGGCGGATGAACCTTTGCGCTTTGGGTGGATGCCAACCAGAACTAGCACCAGTCAATAAAGATTTTGTCCCGCTAGGCTGCACAGTAGTACAACGGTTGGGGCGTTTAATTCCGTGTTTATCGCAATATTCCCAAACAGCGTTATGTACTATTTCTCTCCATTTGCTGAGGTATTTTTGCTCACCGCGTTTAAATATCAGTCCTTCAGGGGTTTCAGGTCTGCCTTGTTCCCACCAGCGCAACCAGTCCACACCAAAAGCATGAACAAAGAAGTCAAATAAACCAGTGAAGGAAACGCCGACGATGGGATCAAGTTCCCGACTATATTGATAGCGGGGTTCTTGGAAGTGATGGTTTAATAATGCAGCAACAGATAAAGCACCGGCTTTAAATGCTTCCTCTTGTTCTTTATAGTTGTCGGGATCGAGTTGGTTTAAGTGTACCTCAGACAAATTACAGTGGAAATTAGTTCCTATTATTTCCAGTTTTGTTATCCTAAAGGCTCTTTATCCTTTAGTTCTAGTGCTTTAATTCGCACTAGCTCGGAGTACATTTTCTACAGTTTCCTGTAGTCCGGCACTCGTGGAAGTCTTTTATTCTCCTGGGAGGTTCAACTTCTACTCTCTACGGTGTTACAGGCTTTTTAGTTCCTGTAATTACCTCGGCATTAGCAGTCTCAGCTTTCACCGATTTTGCCGGATTTTTACGTGAGGCAAGTATAATTATTTACCACACGGATTAAGCCCGTATCTACCTAAACGATGTTCTAATTCTTGTTCATCAATATTTGGATGATGTTGTTGTATCCATGCTTTAGCTTTTCCTTGTTCGTAAGCTTGCAGGAAGTCTTTTTTCAGTTCTGGGGTGTTGAGTAAATCAATATTAGCTCTTGCCACCGCTTCACCAGCCCATTGAATTGCACCTTCACCACTGTAATATTGCTTTTGCACTGCGGCAATAGATTCTTCTAGGGTGGGTTTGCGGTGAAATACTCTTGTGTGGTTGGCCATACGTAAAGCATCACGCTCAGGATCTATGCGCCAGTTACCTTCTGTATCTTGATGCCAAAGATTATCTTTCGCTGTTGCGCTTTGTTGGTCTTCTGCAACGAATTGGCGCATCCCCGCGCTTCTGCGTATATTTCCAGCAACAATTGATACAGCAGCTTCATCAATTAATAAACAGCATTCCACAGAGGTTAACTGTCTACCTAAAGCTTTATTCAGAATAGAGGCGCAGCGTTCATATAAACCAGGTAATTTTACTGGGTTAGCAACACCACCAAAACCTTTCAAGGTTTCCCCGGACTGACGTACATCACTAATATCTACAATTACCTGAACGTCATCGGTATGGTCAGTGAGCGAAGTCGAACTGAAGCGTTCATCGGTAGAAAGCTCTAACAGGGTTTGATAGGACTTTACCCAACCTTCCCGACTATCTCCGACGTGAATAGTAACGGTGTTACCTTGTATATCGGTTTCTGTAAATTCTCGACGCTGTTCTACAGGTGTACGGCCAACTTCACCTGTGATGGTAACATTTAAGCGATTACGGATAGGGGGCAATTGATTAATATACTGCGGTTCGATAATAGCGCCTGTACCACAACCCATCATGGCCAAGTCCATCATTAAACCGAAGGCTTTCCAGTCTACTAAGTTGGTAGAAGTACAATTATAAGCACCAGAAAAGTTTTTTGATTTTTTTAACCAGTCTGTGCCACCAACCCACAACCAGCGGCCACTGGGTAGGGATTTCATGTTGCGTTGCATTTTATCTAAGAGGGCGGCTTCTTCTTGGGTAAGTTTGCCTAACTCTACTAAACCTTGTAAAGTGCGATCGCACACCTCATTCCAGGATTCTCTTAAACCTGCTGCTGTACGACGGCTGTAGGTTCTAAAAAATACAGGGTTTGCTGCTGGTGCGGTTTCGGGGAAAGATGCACTCTGGCGTTGACGTTGCAATTCTTGAACCATAAGAAATTTTTGTAGCTTAATCACAGATTAAGACTATAACGCCAACTCGTTATATTATGAAAGGTTGCTAAATTTACCACTTTGTGATTTGAAGTATTTTGTATAATATGTAACAATTTTTTATTTTTATTGTCAAACCCTGACTATGTACCAGGGTTAGTGAAGGTTATCATTTACTACTAAGCATTGATAGCAAGTAAAGATTCTAATTCATTGATATCTGTTACAACTCTACGTAATTGCTCACTAAAATATAAAACTTCATAATTAGGTGCAAGTTCTTTTTGTAGTTGTTTCCACAAACTAATACCTTCTTGTTCAAAAGCTGCTGCTGCTTTTACATCTGAAAACCCAGATGAACCAGGATCTTCCCAGTTTAACTTTGCATCATAAATATCTGCCCATTTTGCCAAACGGCTGATAGTTTCTTCACTTAATAGCATAGTTTCTGGATCAATATCTCCAACTTGATCAGAGCTAACCCACCATAAAGGGTAGCATCCATAATCAGCCATGAGTTTGATTTTTTCTGCCATAATCAATTTACCAACTTATGGGGAAGTTCTAGGGTTAGCTCCCACTATATACCCATTATTGCTTACAGTAACAGCGATGTAGTGAGTTTTGCTATTAAAGTTAACTTCATAAATAATTCGAGTGTTTTTTCTTCCTTGATATCCAATTATTTTACCTTCCGTTATTGCTGTAATAATTGCATCTGGTATCTGGTCGGATCCTATACCTTGATCTGCAAATTGTGAAGAATGTTCTTCTAATATATGCTGGAGTCCTGCTTGAGTGTTTCCTTCTTCTAAAAATACGATTTTGCCATCTGCTTTTTTAGCAATCCTTACTATTTTTTCAGAGTTATGCTTAATACCAAGTTGGGCAAGTTCAGCAAGTAACGCTGATTTTTCATCATTATTCATTTACATATCTCCTTGAGTTGGGGATAAGTTGTGTCTAGATAAATTGCGTAAAGTGCGATCGCACACCTCATTCCAGGATTATCTTAAACCTGCTGCTGTACGACGGCTGTAGGTTCTAAAAAATACAGGGTTTGCTGCTGGTGCGGTTTCGGGAAAAGATGCACTCTGACGTTGACCTTGCAATTCTTGAACCATAATAAAGTCTGATTGCTGACTAACAGATTAAGACTATAACGCCAACTCGTTATATTATGAAAGGTTGCTAAATTTACCACTTTGTGATTTGAAGTGTTTTGTATAATATGTAACATATTTGTATTTGATGGCGATCAAGTGCATAGAATATATTTAGATGAGTTGGGAGACATTCAAGAATTACCTGTATGGGTAGGGTTAATGGTACTGACGACTTTAAAAGAAAGTCAAGCACCAGCAGCAGCTAGGTATTTATTAACAAAAAGTAATCAAGAATCATCATCAAATGAGATGATTTTAGAAATGATTACTACAATCATGATGTACAGGTTTGAAAATCTGACTTTGCGGGAGGTTCAAGTCATGTTAGGAATTTCATTAGAAAGAAGTCGCGCTTATCAAGAAATTAAACAGGAAGGAAGACAAGAAAGTGCTTTAAATTTAGTTATGCGACAGTTAACTAGACGTTTGGGAGAGTTACCGGAGGAAGCAAAAAATAATATTGCTAACTTATCTTTGAGCAATTTAGAAAATCTTGGAGAAGCGTTGTTAGACTCTACCAGTTTAAAAGATTTACAAAGTTGGTTAAGTCAAGTGCAAGATTAATTTATTACTGATCAGATCCCTGACTTTTCAAAAAAATTCACTATTTATAGAAGTTGGGATTTCAAAAATAGTAGATTTTAAATTATAATTACATAACCAACCAATAAAAATCAAATTACAAAAATCTTACAGTAATAATAATGTCCCTAGCACCTTGGAGAAGTTTAATAACTCGCGCTTTACACAAAAACCGCAGTTTGGTTTATTCCCGTTATGTGCAACTTGCAACCGTGCGAGAAAATGGTTTACCTGCAAACCGCACTGTAGTATTTCGTGGTTTTCTGGAAGATACCAACCAGCTAAAATTTATTACCGATATTCGTAGTGCAAAAGCTGAACAAATACCACAACAACCAGCAGCAGAAATTTGTTGGTATTTTCCCAACTCTAGAGAACAATTTCGTATTAGTGGAAAATTAATTTTAATTACTGCTAATTCTCATCCACATTTACAACCAGCGAGAATAAAAATGTGGCAAGAATTAAGTGATGCTGCACGTTTACAATTTGCTTGGCCTACTCCTGGTAAAGAAAGAGTAAGAACACCAGAAGCATTTACACCATCAGCACCCAACCCTTTAGAACCATTAGAAACCTTTTGTTTATTATTACTTGAACCTACCGAAGTAGACTATTTAGAATTGCGGGGTGAACCACAAAATAGAACTATTTATAAACTTGATGAAAATCAAGAATGGGATTTTGAAGAAATCAATCCGTAAGTCTTCAGGTAGTAGACTCCTAACTTCTATTCTTTTATTACTGTCACCTGTCACCTGTCACCTGTCACCTGTCACCTATTGCTCTTGACATTAAGGTAAAATTTCCACAATCGTACCTTTCTGAACAACTTTATATAATTCATCTACATCTTTATTTTTTAAAGATGGACAACCTAAAGTCCAGTTATTTTTTGCATCAATCATTTCATCAGCACCCGCAGGTACACCATGAATACCTACTTCACCACCAATAGGAAGATACCAAGCTAATTCACCATTGATTTTAGCTTGAAAATGCTTTCTCCAAGATTGTGAATTAGGATAATTTAACCACATAAATTTTGACCATTGGGGATGAGGATAAAGGTCTTTAATTTGTAAAATCCCTTCGGGTGTTTTTTTATCACCTTCTCTTTTTTTATCACCTGTGGGGTTAGCACCAAAAACCACAGGATAAGATTTAATAGGTGTGAGATTGTAATATAATGTTAGTCTGTGCTGAGATTTTTCAATTAAAATAGATATCTGATCTTTATTAATAGGTTCGGTAATTATTTTTTCTATTGGTTGGTCATAATTTAATAATTCATTGCCAATTATAGGTTTATGTATTTTGTGATTTGTTTGACAATTTGTCATACATAAAACCTCGGCAATTTCTGTCACTGGAAATATCAAACCTGCACGCAAGAGTAACCCATAAAATACAGAACCAGTAACAAAAAACAAAATAATGTTTAATAGGATTCTCTGTTGTTTAAGGTATTTGGTTATTGATTCTGTATTCATGATTTGTATGTTTGTTTAAACCTGCTACAAATAAATATTCTGACTCCTGACTCCTGACTCCTAACTACTGATTCCTGAATTATTACATTGGTTAAATCCCAGCACCGTCTAAAAATTCCTGTATTGTTTTATCTCGAAGATTACAGAAATTATGCTCTTTTGGTAATTCATCTACTTGAATGTATTTACCTACTAAAACCGGAACTTTGACGGGATTTTGTAGAGTTTCTATTTTTTCTTCTAGTGCTTCAATACGATCTAGTAAACTACGAATTACTTGAGCTTCCGAGTCTGGTAGGTTGTTGTGTTCCAATGGTGAAACTTTCACTCCAGAACGGTAAACAATACGTCCAGGAATCCCGACAACGGTACAATCAGAGGGAACATCTCTTAAAACTACTGAACCTGCACCGATACGGACGTTATTACCTATTTGCAGATTTCCTAAAACTTTTGCCCCTGCACCAACAACGACGTTTTCACCTAATGTGGGGTGACGTTTACCGCTTTCTTTACCTGTACCACCCAGGGTAACGCCTTGATAAATGAGGGCGTAGTCTCCAATAATGGCGGTTTCGCCAATGACAACGCCCATACCGTGGTCAATAAATACGCCTCTGCCAATTACTGCCCCTGGGTGAATTTCAATACCCGTTAAAAACCGAGCAATATGAGAAATGAGCCGGGGAATAAAGGGAATGCCAATAGCACGCAACCAGTGAGCCAGTCTGTGAAGGATTAAAGCCTGTAAACCAGGGTAGCAAAACAAGACTTCTAACCAATTCCGGGCTGCTGGGTCACGTTCAAAAATGATGCGAAAGTCGGCACGCAGTGTAGATAGCATCTAGATAGTACCCAATAAGCAAAACAAGCTACTTTCCCATTTTATCGTTACTTGGTAATTGGTGATTGGTGATTGACATGACGCAAAAACCGCAACCAGAAAAAAACACACAGCTAGAGATACAATTTAATCCTTTGACGCACATTCCACCTCAGAAATTTTCCCTATTCCCTATTCCCTATTCCCTAACCTAACAGATATGACTCAGATCACAGCCAAGATGTTGCCTTGTGGTTTAAGATTCGGAAACTGCTACCGTGATTAGTAGTCTAATGGTCATGGTGCATCAATTTGTCAGTAGATTTTGTAGTTTCAGGAACTTGTAATCTGCTGTGTTAGTCAAGCAAAAAAGTGCAGGGTGCAGAGAGGAAATTTCTGAGGTTTCGGAAATTCTCTTTGGATATTTAGGTAAATGGTAGGGTTTGTTAGATGAGAGATTTGATTTGCTCTGTCTCATTAACTCTGGAATTATTTTTACCAAAACTAACAGTTCTCCACAGCCAGCCTACACAAATAACTTTATGATTTACTGAATACTAAATATTGTTGGTAAATTAAGTAAAAAATGTAACTCATTCTGCTATGCAGCAAGAGGTTTTAATGCTGTAAAAATATTCCGGTGGAATGTTTCTACTGACTGCTAGTATATATTACTGACTTGCCTTCACTCAGTAATTACGGTTGGCTCGGTAACGATTATTTCACATCTAGAAAGTAAAAAAATTGGCTTAAATTTTCCGGATCTACAAAAAATTTTGAGTTTATTGTTACACGTAAATATGTAAGCACGATGAATATCAAACTCGATAAACACACTCCAGATAGTCTGGCATCTTTATTTGTCCTTCTCATGGAAGAAGGAATGACACCAAATCAAATTTTGGTTGGTATTGTTCGTCTAGCGACGGATAGCAAAGAATTAGAAGGCACGATTGTCTCAGCCGATTGTATACGTTTCCTGTTGTCGATAATGCCACTAGATACAAGTGCGCCAGGGGTGACTGGGTTTGTATTATCCCTGGCCAAAGAAGGCGTTAGTAGCTTGATGCTGTTCGATGCTTTGGGTTTTGCCTGCTATGTTTGTGGTTTGTTCGATACTGCTAGTTTGCTCCGCTTGACTTATCAGAGATTGCAAGCTGACAAAATCATTTCCCAAATGCTGCGCGACTAAGAGTTAATGACTAACCAATGTTTTTTTAGACGGCTCATGCCAAATCAAAAAATGCTCAACCAAACAATGGATGAACTGATAAAACTAATAAAAGCGTTATATGTTTCCTGTGAGATATTTAGCCAGTTGTAGTGAAGCGACTACAAGGTTAAGGGACTGCTACAACATATAGCGATGTTGTGCAGTGCTTCATCAACAACTGGCGAGTGGCTGTAAGTTCTGAGGGTTGGCTGCCATCCTTCCCTTGGAACTATTTTTAACTGTCCTGTTCTTTTTGTTGATATTTCTATTAAAACGGTAACTAAAAAATTTTGTCTGCCAAATTGCCAAAACCTTGAATTGTTTGGCTGACGGTGGAAATGAGGATTTTGATTGCATAGATGGGGCGTTGAGGAACGCCCCTTTTCCTATTTTCCTCATGGTAGGGGGAGTTAGGGAGAAATATTTAGGGTTTGCTGAAAAAGTTATCTGTGAAGGACCAGTGACAGGTGCTACGCCACGGTGACAGTTTCAAGAGTTGGATAGGAACGATTTTTTCTTGAAGTAGGAATTAAGTGCAAGGTTTTTCAGTTGCCACCTCATAAAAGCTTGCACTTTTTGAAAGCACTTCGGCTTACTTCGACACCGCCCTTCGACACCGCCCTTCGAC
>NZ_JAQMTI010000254.1:0-6758 GCF_028329225.1 Sphaerospermopsis kisseleviana CS-549
ACTGGGGACTGGTGACTGGGGACTGGGGACTGGGGACTGGTGACTGGGGACTGGGGACTAATGACTAATGACTAATGACTAATGACTAATGACTAATTACGAATTAAACAGTTCTTGATAGGCTTGATGACACTGTTGATAATTTTCTGCCAAAATTTCATTATTACCAAAACATAATTGCTCATGGGTGGTAATTAAGGTTTCATAAGGCTGAACAGGAGTTACGCTAGAAGTTAGTAATTGCAGATATTCGCCGTCTGTGCGGCTAGGTTGTTGAGGTGCGATCGCTTTTTCATGCAGTTGCTGTAACATAGCTAAATATAGATAACGGCAAGCTTCCTGATAGTTACCCTGTTGGTAAAATTCCTGGGCTTTAGTTAACAACAAGCTGATAGATAACTCATTAGCTTGATTTTTATTCTGGGAAATAAAGGCATGATCAAATCTTGCCAGCCAAGCATAAATGTAAGTATTAAATTCTTGCCATAAACGCCAAATTACCCAAACAACAAATAAACCCAGTATCAGCCAAAATAGAATTTTTAGTAATTCAGCTACCCAAGGACTAATTGACCAACCAGGAAGTAATTCTGGCAGGGTTTTTTGAAAGCGGGAAAATTGGTATTCAAACCATTCTCCTACTTTTTCCTGAAATAAATAAAACTGCCAAACCCAGTTTGTTTTTTCAAAAGCATCCGTGTTCATAATTCGTAATTCGTAATTCGTAATTCGTAATTGTTAATTTTCTCACCTGCCTCCTGCCTCCTGCCTCCTGCCTCCAAGTATCATTTTCGAGCCTATAATAACAAGCACTGCCCTGGGGGACATGGCTGCACCAAATCTCCTGTAGCGTAAGTTCCCGTATGTCCTGCGGTACTTAATCCTAATTTTAGGATGTTGATACTGGCGTTAATATCTCTATCTTCAACAAACCCTCTTCTGTCTTGAGGCTAGTACCGCTGCACGGAAGTCAACAGGAATATAAAATTTAATATACAGCCTATTACAGCTAAATGAATGAAGTACAAAATTGAATTATAAATCCTGGTCGCCAACGGATTTTAATGCTGATCACTGATAGCTGACTGCTGACTGCTATAAAAGAGAAATTTTCAAATGACTATTTACTTTTACAAAGTTTGGCAGCCCTATGGCTGTTTTTCTAACTTTTCTCCCCACACTATCGAAATTGACGGTACTTACTGGCCAACAGTTGAACATTATTATCAAGCGCAAAAGTTTGCTGGTAGTGAGGATGAGGTTTTTATACCCTTAATCTATGCTGCACCTACCCCTGAAGAAGCGGCTGCTTTAGGTCGATGTGGCGATCGCAAACTACGCTCAGATTGGGATCTGGTAAAAACTAATGTGATGCGAGCAGCTGTACTAAAAAAATTTCTCACTCATGCAGACATCAGAGAAGTGCTTTTAGTTACTGGGGATGAAATTTTGGTGGAAAATTCACCCACAGATTATTTTTGGGGCTGTGGAGTAGATAAAACAGGTCAAAATCATCTAGGTAAAATCCTCATGAGTGTGCGTGAACAAATCCGTCAGTTAATGTTGTTAAAAGCAATTACCAATTCTTGATAGCAATACCATCATTGCTGACGGTAAAGGAGGAATCTCTCAAAGCACGCAATATAATGTAATGTTACGTGCGCCGTTAGCATCTCTTGTTTGCCCAATCTAAATTTCACACTACCAAAAGAGGGTTAGTAGCTAGTACAGCACGGCGTAAATAGGGCTTGCTGAATAAATGTAAAACCTAGATAAATCAAGGGATTGAGGATGATTAAAATTAAAATTGTGCAAGGTTTTAGGTACTGTGAGCTTAAGAAAGCTTGTACTTTGTTAGTATTGGCACAATTTCCAAATCAAAAAACTCCTTGATAGCGACTTGTACTGAGCCTGTCGAAGTAAGCGTGGCGTAGCCATACTCCTTGAACTCCTGTACCCTCACAGATAACTTTTTCAGGAAACCCTAAATAGATTTGTTTCAAAACTTAAAATATAAATGAGTGAATACTATAAAATAGTAATAAAATAGAAACCCTTGCTAATAAAATATTTCTGGATGTAATTGACCTATTTACTCAACTTTTCTTAAATCATTTTTCCGATAAAAGTAAAGTTTAATTGCAAAAAGAGAAAGACTATAGACAAATAATTTTTGAGGTGTTATTTTAATAGTTGAAGCTAAAGAAAAAAGCTTCCCTGGCAGATCAAACAGCTAGAGTTGAAAAGAAAAGAAAAGAAAAGGAAAGACAAGAGAAAAGAAACGTAGTAAGAGGTTAAAAAGCTGTTAAATTTCTATCTGTCTCGTCGAAACACCGCAACACCCAACGCGAACGCTTATATTCCCTCAAATTAGTGAGAATCAGGGGGCAATGTAACTGGTTTTCATTCCTTGTTGATCAAGGTGATGAAAGAAAGTACATCCCTGGATAGTATAAACAAGGGGAGGGAAACACCAAGCTAGTAGATGTTGGGTGTTGTTGTGTTTGGTAATAAATAATGGGTAATGGGTAATGGGTAATGGGTAATGGGTAATGGGTAAGGGGTAATAAGTAATAGGTAATAGGCAATAGGTAATAATTTATTACCAATCACCAATCACCAATCACCAATCACCAATCACCAATACGTAAGTTTGTACTACAATTGAATAGAAAAACAGTTGAAATAACGATTTATGTCAATTATTGCGCTCAGAGCGTGGTATCTACAGGATTATGAACCTATTACGGAATTGGAGAAACGCCCTCCAGATATTCGTTTGAGTAAAAAAAGCCTGCTAAAATCAGGGTTGCGTGCGGATTTTTTAGAAGATAGCGATGAAGTCAAAGCATCAACTTGGTTTAGGCGCTATTTGGAAGGTGAAAATATAGAATTTTATATTGAGGGTAGTGGTGGTTATTGTGTAGCGAACATTGACTTAATTAGTCATGAAATTTATTTAACTAAACAAAGTTTGTTAGCGCAGTTAGAACCAACAATTTTTTTCTGCTATCAAACTGAATATGCAAAATCTAGTGATTTGCTCAGAGAACAACTGCAAGAAAGTTTGCAAATTTTAAATGGTAAATCCCGTCTACCCCTAACATTAATAGAATCATCCCGTCCCAGTCATGCACCGCTAAGGTTAAATCGTACCATGATGCGGAAAATCCGTAAGAGTTTATTATTTATTGCGGATACCACACCTATTACCAGCATTGATGGGAAAGAAACTTGTCAATTAATTCCTAGTCCTAACGTCTGTGTAGAAATTGGTTATGCAATGGAAAATAAACGTTCTGAACAAATTGTACTAGGACAAATGCAACGTCCAGAATTAGAAGGACAATTTCCCTTTGATTTACCCACACAGCAAATTTTACAATTTAGGGACGGTGCAGAACTGAATAAAATCCTCACCGTGACTATGGAAAATCAATTAGCACGATTTAAACTATTTTTTTGACAACTGTTTGTTTGAAAACTATTTTCTTAAATTTTTTCAGCCCATTTCAGATCCCCGACTTCTGTGAGAAATCAGGGATCTTAATTTTGAGAAGTCGGGAACTGTTGAGGGGGAAGTCAGCGTCATTTTGGGAAAGTAAAATTACGGTTCGTTGCCGTATTTTGGTACATCTGGCACTTCTCCCGTATGCTTACCCTTTCCATTGGGGGTAATGTAGTTAACAATAGGTTGGATGTATAGAAAATCATGTGAATTTATGCCTAGAACTCCCAACGAA
Source organism: Sphaerospermopsis kisseleviana CS-549 (assembly GCF_028329225.1). Taxonomy (NCBI): domain Bacteria; kingdom Bacillati; phylum Cyanobacteriota; class Cyanophyceae; order Nostocales; family Aphanizomenonaceae; genus Sphaerospermopsis; species Sphaerospermopsis kisseleviana. The sequence continues at coordinate 3,744 of NZ_JAQMTI010000254.1, forward strand.
TATGCGATTCACCTCCTGTTGGAAAGTGGTCATCCGGAAGAAGTGCGCTTTCCCACTATTTAAGATTTTCAAAAGTGGTATAGTGGTGAACTTGTACCAAAGTCTGCTTCTAATGACTTTATTAACGTACCGATTAAAAATATTCAAGGCGAATATATGGTGGTACGTCCTTCTAAGATTATAGGGATTCGGGTAGAACCGATTTTTAGTTCTAGTATTGAAAGATGATGAGAAAAACCCTTGCTTTGTTTTCCTTGAGTCTGGGAATTGCCTGTACAAGTCCTGTTAGCTCAGTTTTAGCTCAAGTAACGATTCCTCTGCCAGCACCAGCACCAGAATCAATACCAGTACCAGTACCAGCACCAAATACGCCTGAAGTTGTACCAGCACTGCAACCTATTTCCCCGGAAACTGCTTGTAATTCTCAAAGATGCTTGGGTTGGGATGAGCAACTTTGGGGGAGAAATGGCGATCGCCAAGCTTTATTAACTTCCATTGATCACAGTTTGCGTTATCTGGAAACTAATAGAGCGGCGGAAATATATGCTAACTACCCCATCAAGGAGATTACTCTAGATCGGGTACGTCGGAGTTTATTACGCTTCCGACAACTGGTGGTGAGTTCTAAGTCAGCAGCCGAACTACAAGCGGCTGTACATCGGGAGTTTGCTTTTTACCAGTCTACAGGGAACGATGGCAAGGGTACGGTTAAATTTACTGCCTATTATGAGCCTGTGTATACTGCCAGCCGGGTGCGAACTTCTGTATACAGATATCCTATGTATAGAGTACCACCGGATTTTAAAGAATGGAAAAAACCCCATCCTAAAAGAGTTGATTTAGAGGGGAAAGATGGTTTACAAGGACATAAAGGCAGATTACGCGGTTTAGAAATGTTGTGGTTCCGCGATCGCCTTGAACCTTACATGATCCAAATTCAAGGTTCTGCCCAAATTAGATTAACCAATGGACGGAGAACTTCTGTAGGTTTTGCCGGAGGAACGGATTATCCTTGGACTAGCATTGGTGGAGAACTAGCAAAAGATGGTAAATTGCCATTAAGCGGTTTAACCATGCCTAAATTAATTAGTTATTTCCGCAGAAATCCCAGAGAAATGAATAATTATTTACCACGCTGGGAAAGATTTGTATTCTTCCAAGAAAACAACGGTGCGCCAGCTACAGGTAGTCTTAGCGTTCCTGTAACCGCAGAACGTTCAATTGCTACAGATAAATCTCTCATGCCTCCTGGTGCATTAGCATTGATTCAAAATGCGTTTCCTTTTCCTGCGGGTGGAGGGAGGTTAGAAAGACGCAGAGTTGATCGGTTTGTATTAGATCAAGATACAGGTAGCGCGATTAGGGGACCTGGCAGAGTAGATTACTTTATGGGTACTGGTAAATTAGCGGGCGATCGCGCTGGAATTACTGGAGGCAATGGATCACTATATTATTTATTGTTGAGAGAATAGGTGACTGGTGACAGGTGACTGGTGACAGGTGACTGGTGACAGTAAACAGCGATAAGTCATAACTGATCTATCTCCCTCTGCTCCCTGCTCCCTGCTCCCTGCTCCCCTGCTTTTCCCAGTCCTCAGTCCCTAGTCCCTAGTCCCTAGTATGGTGGATAAGCAAAATCATCATCATCGGCGTAAATATAAGAATTGGTAACACCAGATATTTCTGCTTTAGAAACATCTGGTTTCATAAATTCTTTACCAAATTCTTTGTAATCTTCAAAAATCTTACAAATTATTTCCGATTCAGGAGAATCAGAAGCAATCATATATTTTGTTAAATTTGAATCTTTAGGATGTTCATAATTTACAGTTGCAGCCACCAAAACAATATTCGGTTCAATACCTCTTTCTTCGCATTCAATAATCGGGCAAAAAATCCCATGTGCATGAAATAATGGACCTTTGGGAGTTAATGGTTTATTCTGAAAACTGGCATAAGCTTTTTCTAATTCTCCCGCAAAACCCCCAGTCAGTCTACCTTGTTGATATTCAGAATAACTCTTACCAAAACTTGCGCCCGCTGCACCACTGAGAGTTAATTGTAAAGGTGATTGATGTAAAAACTTTTTATCTTCACCGACTAAAAAAATCAGATGGCGAGTGTAGATTTTAAATTTCAGTTTATTAGCTAAAAAATCATCTTTGTAATCTTTAAAAGTACCTAATCTAATTTTTGTGTCTCGGTCTTGAACGGATAAAGGACCACGACGAATAATTACTAATCTGGGGGTAGTGGTAATAAAAAATGTGTCTACTTCTCCAGAATCAAATTCATGTTCTATTTCTTGCCAATTATCATCAGGTTGAAAACCCACAGCTTGAGCATTATCGAGTTTAAGGGCTAAACCATAACTTTGTAAACCATCCTCACCATAGCGGGGTCTGATCATTTGACACCAGGGGAGGGTTTGGGATGGTGGGGCGTTAAATTTTTCGTCTTCAAAGTCGAACTTAGCATGATTACTGTTAGCAGATGCTTTAACCATTTTTGAATATCCGTGTGTTTTATTTTACAAGTTTATTTTTTCTACTATCTTTTGTACCATCTTTTTTACCATTCATCTGGGATGTGTGGCACTTTCTGAATTAGATTTTAACAATTTTCCTTGGGGGGTGGTTGGTTTGGGGTGAAGTGGGGGTAAGTGGGTATAATTTTTATATCATGGGTGATAAGCGTCTATTTTAACGGTAATTTGTCGTGTTGTATCAGGGAAGGATAAGAGGGAATGAACCACGAAGACACGAAGGAAGCGAAGGAAGAAGAGAGAAGAGAAGAAGAGAGAAGGATGAGGAGGTTTGGTGATGAGTGGGATACCTTCCTTCGGTAAGCTATCTCTACGAGTCCCGACAGGGATACGCTAACGTACTATATCCACCTGATGCACAGACAAAAATTATCCTGTAAATCCTTGAATCCTGGATACTATCTCGACTTACTTCGACACCGCCCTTCGACACCGCCCTTCGACACCGCCCTTCGACACCGCCCTTCGAC
>NZ_JAQMTI010000255.1:0-46883 GCF_028329225.1 Sphaerospermopsis kisseleviana CS-549
CCCCAGTCCCCAGTCCCCAGTCACCAGTCCCCTATGATGGCGATCGCAAATGGCACAATTGCGAGAAACTAAAAACAGCTATCGAAAAAGAAAAAAAACGGAGAACACAATGGCCTGGACAAAAATTCTCGAAGTTAACGCCCTATCCCCTGGGGCGCGAGAAGTGGTAAAAGTAGGAAACAGAAATATTTTAGTGTTAAACCACGAAAATCAGCTTTATGCCGTGGAAAATAGCTGTCCTCACCTCAAATTACCTATGAAATCCGGTAAAATTCAAGACGGAGCTATTGTTTGTTCTTTCCATCGTAGTGCCTTTGACCTAAATACTGGAGAAGTAAAAACTTGGTGTCCTTGGCCACCCGGAGTTGGTAAATTACTATCAATGGTATCCGCAGCCAAAACCCTGCCAGTATTTCCTCTCCGTGTGGAAGATGGCAATATTTTGATTGACTTACCAGAATAAAATCGTAGGGGCGAAGCATTCGGGCAACAAATTATCAATTTTATGAATAGTCTATTTTCCTGTAAGGGCGAAGCATTCGGGCAACTAATTATCAATTTTTATCACAGGTTATTTTCCGAATGCTTCGCCCCTACTTCGCCCGTACAGGAGTCAGGAGTCAGAATTAATTTTTCTCCCTATCTCCCCACCTCCTGACCTCCCCAGTTGTAGGGGCGAAGCTTATGGGCGATAATTTGACGGAAAAATCAGACATCTAGATATCCCATAAGCTTCGACCAGCCCCCATAAATAAGTTCCATAATTTCTTTTCTGGACAAGTCTAATATGAATTACTACGTGATTTATGATGGCAATTGCAATCTCTGTGTTACTTTAGTGCAATTATTAGAAAATCTAGACCAAGGAAAGCTGTTTCGCTACATCCCCATGCAAGATGAAAAGGTATTATCCCAATGGGGAATTACTGCCCAAGATTGTGAACAGGGTATGATTTTAATAGATGCTCAAAGTCCATCAAAACGTTGGCAAGGTAGCAATGCAGCGGAAGAAATTGGGCGACTATTACCGCTAGGTAGTGTATTTGTGGAAGCTTATCGCGCCTTACCGGGTATGAAATGGGCAGGAGATAGATTTTATGAACAAATCAGAGATAATCGCTATACCGTGTTTGGTAAACGTGCGAATACTTATCAATCAGCGTATTGCATAGATGATGATTGCAGAATAGGTAATGGGTAATTAGACCTAGCAGTGAAAATTATCGTAGGGACAATTCATGAATTGTCCCTACATTAAACAACTGCCTCCTGGGGCAACCACGGGGGGTTTGCCCCTACCCCTTAGCCCTGAGATTTTGATAACTGGCAACTTAAATTATTATAAGATGGACAGATTGTTACCAAAATGGGGCTATTATGGCTCGCTATACCTGTTCTTTTCTTGTTTCTGTTGCCAGCGACTATCTACAACCATTGCTGATAGAGCTACTACAGTATTGTGATTTGGAAATTCAATACTACACACCAGATTACATTATGGCTCGTGAAATTCCCGGAAATGTATCATTTTCCAGGTTAGTGACAGTGGAAGTATTGATTGATAAATCCACTGCTACGGACGAGGAAACCCGCATGAATATTGTGATCAAAAATGAGGAACTACCACTTAAATTGGACAATCATTGCCGACAAGTCTTTGATTTTGTCCGACAGCAGATTGAACATAGTCGCAATTGGCACTTAATAGAAAGTATATCTGGTTAACCGTCTCCCGACTGTAAAAACAAGCAATAGCGAAATTTTTATTAAAAGTCGGGAGATATTTATATTGTAAATATGCCATAATTTTATGAATTAATTAGGCTTTGCTGAAAAAGTTATCTGTGAAAGCTAGGTGACAGGTGACAGGTGACAGGTCAGCAAACCCTAATTACAGCAGTTTCCGTTATTATGAGGTACAGATATTAATGATAAACTCCTTAATCTTCACGAAAGGACTTTTTCAGCAAGCCCTAAATAGACATCTCCGGTCATATATATAGAGACGTTGCTTGCAACGTCTCTACAAGGGTGATGCACAACTTATATTGAGGAGTTCTAGGAGTCAAGAGTTCAATGAGTCAGGAGATCATTATTGCCAGCTTTCTATGACAATCTTTTAGATTTTGATTGTGTAGATACTGGGTTTCATTTCTGACTAATTGCTTCTTTAATTTAAAGAGCCTCTAAGGGTTTCGAGAGCATTACGAATTTCTCTGAAATTTGGATCTTGTGATAATGCTTGGAGATCATTTGGAGCAGTACCCAGGACAAGATTATTGTAGGCTGTAATAGCTGTCTCTAAATTATTGATATCTACACTGATGACCGCACCACTTGAATCTCGAACAATGAGATTATTCACGGCAGAGATTAATGCAGAGGCCAATGGTGCAGGAACTCCGGAAACATTAACAGTAGGTAGATTATCAGTAGTGACACCTGAGAATAAGCTAACAATAGCTTGAGACTCAGGTGTGGTGCTTGTAGAGATTACTGCAGCGGCAGCAGCAATCAAGTTATTCTGAATTTGGGGGTCATTAATAATAATGACATTACCACCATCAGCAGAAGTAACAGAAATACCTGTTATTGTTGGTGTTCCTCCTTGCAAAATTTGAAGAACTGCCTGAGTATCCCCAATCAGAGCGGGTATATCATTTCCTGGAGGTGGTGCCTGCCCAGCTAATGCTGGTTTGGAGGAAGCAGCCAAAGCACCTAATAGTATAGAGATTAAACCCAAGGTGAGGGTCAATTTTTGTTTAATCATGGTTTTGCCCTTTTTAGGTGAAATTGCCGTAGTGGAAAAAACAAATTTTAGAACTGAAGACTATAACCTGCACTTAAACTAAATCCAGAACTATTAAGGTTGTCAGTGACATCGGTAAAGATAGCATTGATCACCATAGGACTTTGTTTGAAGGGAACAAAAGAAGCACCTAAGTTAAGACCACTTCCAGTCCAACTACTAACGAGGGATGCTTGTGGTGTGACTCTATAACCTATGCTGGCAAATAAGTTAGGATCATTCTCACCGGCATTTCTAGCACCTTTGGATCTGAAGCTGCCACTACCAACACCCAAAGAAACAGAGAGTGCGTCAAATCTCTGGCTAACTACACCATAAATAGTCTCTTGGGGAATATCTGCTTCTCCCCATTTAATGGCATTTGACCAACCAACGGCTACGGCTGTATCCCTGGACAGGATTCTGTGTAGTTTTAAGCCTACGGTGCCACTATCAGCAAAGTCTCCAAAGAAGTTATTTTGACCACCGAGACTGATAATATTGAAGGCGACTTCTAGACCTGCTGATTTGACTGGGTTTCCTAAACCAAAACCGACAGACATAGAACCATCTACTTTGCCATCAAAAGGAAAGAATAGTCCACCACCAATAAAAGCTTGTCCCCAACCTGCACCATAGGCAGTGGGTGTACCGGCACTGGAACCAGGAGCAGCTTTGAGGGGTTCAGCGATTTGGATAATGGGATCAATCAGTAGTTCCTGGCGTAGTCTATTTGCTTCTGAAAAAGTATCACCTACAGTTGTACCAGCAGAGGGATCTACTTGAGCGATGGTTTGAGGTGGTTTGGGCTGAAGAGAAGACTTTTTAACAGAAGAGTTTTGATTTGCTGGTTGAAAGGTATCACCGAGGCTGGTAGAGAAATCTAGCTGTGAGATAGTTTCGGGTGCTGGGGAAAACTTCAGCGGTTGATTGTTTTCAATAACTGTATCTTGAGATTTTGTATCTTGAGATTTTGTATCTTGAGATTCTTGGCTGAAATTTTGGCTGGATACTTTTTCTAGCTGGGTTTCTAGTTCGTTGCTGACAGTAGCAGGAACTGAGTTATCAACCGCAGACGCGGGTTTTATGCCGGCAGATGTAGATAGTAAAAGGCATCCTAATAGATTGATGCTTAAAAACTGCATCCATTTGGCTGAGATGATGTTGGCGAATTTGCGTGTAGTCAAAGTTGTACTCCTCACACTTTTATACATTTGTTTCGTGTCACTGTTATAGCATTTTTTTGCTAAAAACCAAACTTTTACCAGTGCTGATATTTTTAAATTTACTCAGGCTGAGTGAGGATCAATATTTTTAACAAGTTAATTACTATTTTGTTTATAGTGCTATTTTGGTAAGATAATAGTCAGGATTTACGAGATATCTTTTTTATCAAAGATTTATTGGGATAAAATACATATTTTTTGCTTGTAAATCTGCTATTTTGTTATATTTACTTTGTTTATCAGTTTTTTTTTAGGTTTTCTGTCAACTGCCTGAAGATTAAAAACTCTTAACTTTTGAACAGAAAAATGTAATTAAAAGTTACAATATTAACAAGGATTAATAAGAATTAATACGTTGTTAGGAAATTTGTTAATTTATCATTAGATAAGCTGTTACACAGCTAAATTGTCAGGACTTACGCAAAAGGGAACGAAAGTAGGGGTAATTCATGAATTACCCCTACGCAAGAATAAGGTTTTTAGTCACATCTTGCGTAAGTCCTAATTGTATAATTCTAATATTCTGAACTCTTGTTTAACAGGCAAGATGCCTGTTCCACTTATACAAATTAAATGCACAACAGCTTATCTCACATATCTCCGAAAATTAAATAAGCATAACCTGAAACCTTTGGTAGGGACAATTCATGAATTGTCCCTACATTCATTACCACCAGATGCCTATTAGACATCTCCAGAAAAGAAATTATGGAACTTATTTATGGGGGCAGGTCTAAGCTTATGGGATATCTAGATGTCTGATTTTTCCGTTAAATTATCGCCCATAAGCTTCGCCCCTACAACTTATGACAACTTATGACAAATTATGACAAATTAATACATTCTATTTTGGAGAGGTCTATTAAGTTAAATGATTTTCTAGCAAAGATGCGATCGCCTCTGGATGAATTTTATTATATTGTTTTTTACCCAACATTAAAACACAATTAGGGGCGCTACTACAACGTTTTTGACAGTCGGTGTGTTCAATTTTGACTTTATGCAGTAAACCGCGATCGCACAAAGTTTTTTCTAATTCTGACAATAAACCTTTACCACCTCGTTTCACACAGCCTGATTTTTGACAAACCATAATTTTAGCTGTATTTTCTGATAGTTGATGATGAATAGGACAAAAACCAACTTGTTGAACTCGATAAGCAATAAGTTTAAGTTTACTGGTACGTGGATTTAATTTACTAATAGCATGAATGATAACTTGTTCACCAGGTACTAAATTAGCAACCAAGGAACAAAGTAAATCTTGGGGAATTTTAATTTTTAAAGTTCCCCCAGGAATAGCTAAACGCAAATGTTTATATTTTTCGGGTTTGTTACCAACAAAACCTAAAAACTGTCCTTCCAGATTCATTTCAGATAATGTGAGATATTTTTCACCCATATTGATAACCATGACGAGAGAAAATGACAGAAAATAATATTAGCTATCAACATTCAGCGAAGAACAGCAATAGGGAAAATTCAGAAGTATGAATTGTGAGAAAATTACATATTCTTCTTCATTAATTCTGATTCTTTGTGTTTCAGCTTTTAAGTATTAGCTGATAACTGAATGCTGATAGCTAAATTCTGAGATAAAATCCTGAGATAAAATCCTGAGATAACTTTAGGACAGACGTTTAGCTTCTAAAGTTTGAGGTAAACTTTCTTGAGTAGGAATTTCACTAAATTCTAATTCCCAACCATTAGCTAAAGTGAGAACTTTACCTGCATCACTGTCTGTTTGTTTCACAACTTCTTCTTCTAAGTCTTTCTTAGCGACATAGACAACCAAAGTTCCAGCATCATTCGTCCGTAGCATGACTTTCATGTGATTTTTCCTCAGCAGATTCTAGTTCTCTTTTGCGACAACCGATGATGTACCCTGTATCTAAAAAATGTACTGCATAAATATAGTAAGCTTGTAAAAAAGTTCCTATACTTGCCACATAACCAACATCTCCAATTTTGGCTAAAACTTCCCCAATTTCTCGCCCTGGAAAAGTACCATCATTTTTGATGAGTTTCTTAACTCGGACTTTTTCACCAATTTCAAACACTGGTGGATCATTTAGTTCTATCTCATCTCGCTGCATGAAAATACCTCTGTTCTTGTACTAAATTCAACAATTCTTCTGGAGAAAGATTGCGTTTTTTGATGGTTGATTCATGGCGGACTGCATTTAAAACAGCTTGGGTTTCTTCGTCATTCAAAAATATCCCATGCTGTGCTAATAAGTTAGATAATAAATGCCTTCCAGAATGTTTACCGATGACTAAACGACGTTCCCAACCTACTGCTTCTGGTGCAAATGGTTCATAGGTTTCTGGGTTTTTGATGACACCATCAGCATGAATTCCTGACTCGTGAGCAAAGGTATTTTCACCGACAATTGCTTTCCAAGGTGGCACGTTTGCACCGGCAGCATTAGCAACTAATTGAGATAGTTTTAAGAAATTTTTTGTATCAATTCCCAAGTCAACATTGTAGATATGTTTTAAAGCCATAACAACTTCTTCTAAAGCTGCATTTCCTGCTCTTTCTCCTAAACCATTCACGGTGGTATTGACAGAAAGTGCGCCGGCTCTAATTCCCGCAATAGCATTAGCAGTTGCTAAACCAAAATCATTATGGGTGTGAATTTCTACGGGAATTGATAAAGTAGATACTAATCGTTTAACTTTGAGGTGAGTTTTAAAAGGTTCAAGGATTCCCACTGTATCACAAAAACGAAATCTAGATGCACCCCATTCTTGAGCATATAAAGCTACATCTTCGAGAAAATTTTCATCTGCTCTGGAAGAATCTTCTCCCCCTACTGCTACCCATAAATCATGATCTAGAGCAAAGTTAATACAGTCTTTTAGTCTTTGTAAACTAACTCGCCATTGACCATGAAATTTGGCGGCAATTTGAATACCAGAAACGGGAATAGCAATATGTATTCTTTTGATTCCACAGGCAATAGAGGCTTTTATATCTGAGATAACTGCACGATTCCAAGCTAGTAATTTAGTATCTAAATTTAACTCAGAAATTGCTTTGATAGCAAGAATTTCTTCCTCTCCCATTGCGGGTATACCTACTTCTAATTCTGGTACACCAATGGCATCGAGAAATTTGGCGATCGCTACTTTTTCTTCTAAGTTAAAAGCAACTCCTGCCGCTTGTTCCCCGTCACGTAACGTAGTATCATTAATACTAATTTGACTCATCTCAAACATTCCTCTAGCCAAGTTTTTACTGTAAACGTTCAGCTATTAGTGGTCAGATTTTTGACGTTTACGCCATAAAAAACTATTTGATCATCTAAGTATTGATCAAATATTCTGACTCCTGAATCCTGAATTCTTAGTTTTTACTAATGTCCTTTAATGCTACAATGGCCATTCCACATAGATATAAAGCAAATATTAATTTTTGTAGATAACTGCTAAAAATAACAGGAGTTATTCCAAACAGTTGATAATATTTAATTATTGCTCAATAACTCACACCACATCTGTATGTTAGGAAACTAAATTTCGGTATCATTTAGGAAGATTTATTTTGCTCATGTTTGGGATGTTCTACAAATAGCCAGTAGCTAATATAGCTATTAGTAAGTCCTGTCAGTAACAAAATACTCAGTCCAGCAATTAAACTCGTAATCATAATATTTACCTCATAATTAAGAAGTCAGGAGTCAGGAGTCAGAATATATATTTCTGGAAGATCCTGATATTGTTTAATTGTCAATTGTCAATTTTCAATTGTTTAACCTTGTTCGACTAACCAATCAAAAATCTTTTCTAACTGTTGTAAATCTATCAAACCATATTGCCAAAGCAGCATGGGAATGGGACCTTGATCAAATTCACGATGTCGCAAAGCAACAGCAATATCAGCTTTTGAAAGTGACAGTTCGCTATGTAGAAATTGCAATAATTTCTTATCGCTGTTACGGTTTACCATAAGTTGACGTTCAAAATATCAAAATAGACACAGATTTACCTGCTAATTTCACTCCATTACAGAAGAAAATATGTCAGAGAAATTGGAGATTTAGCAGATGGGAAAAAATAAGTGAAACCTAAGCTTAGGTTAATTGTCTTGATTATGCAAGCGAAATTGTGAGTGAACAATAACTTTGACTATGACAGAAGATAAATTAGAGTTGCATCTTGAATTTACTTCTGATATTGTGGTGATTAAACCTAAGATAAGTCGTGAATTGTATCACTCACATCGGTTTTGAGAATTAGCCATTATAACCGCAGTACCAACAACTTTCTAACCATTCCACTAATTCCTCACGAGAAGCTAAAAATTGCATAATGGTATTTTGCACAATCACTGCTTCTTTGAAGCTATTAATTTGCACTCTTAAAGAACCATCTGGTTCACAAGCACAGACAATCATTAACTCTTGCAAGCGGTGAAAAATTTCCGAGCGATCGCTCAAAGGAACTTCCAAAAATTGTTCACCTAAAGCCAAAAAGTTACCATTCAAGGACATAAATTACTGCTCGTTGATAGGCAAAGTTTACAGTTTACTTATATAGCAGGAGTCAGGAGTCAGGAGGAAAACCCTTTTTTCGAGAAAACTCCATCATCAATTTGTGAACTACCGATATTTCCATTGCTATACATCATCTTGTTGATGATTTTTGAGAGTTTTTACTTGTTGTTCAAGTTGTTCAATGCGGGAAAGTAAAGAACGAATTATTCCTGCTTCCACATCGGGTAATTTTCCATGTTCTAAAGGAGAAATGCGTTTTTTCTGTTTTTGGGAAATAATGCGCCCAGGAATACCAACGACGGTAGAATCAGGAGGAACATCACGTAAAACGATAGAACCTGCACCGATCCGCACGCGATCGCTAATTTGAATATTTCCCAAAACTTTCGCACCTGCACCCACAACGACGTTATTACCTAAAGTGGGATGACGTTTACCGCTTTCTTTCCCAGTTCCACCGAGAGTTACACCTTGATAAATGAGTGTATAATCGCCGACTATGGCAGTTTCACCAATTACCACACCCATACCATGATCGATAAATACACCTTTACCAATTTTTGCCCCTGGATGAATTTCAATACCTGTAAAAAATCGTCCCCAATGAGAAATTAAACGGGGAATAAAACCCACTTTACGAATGTGTAACCAATGAGCGAGACGATGTAAACAAAGAGCATGAAAACCAGGATAACAAAAGATCACCTCTAAGCAATTTCGTGCGGCTGGATCACGCTCAAAAATGATGCGAAAATCACTCATTAATGGCTCTAAAAAATCGCCAGAGAGTAGATTTTTCCGCGAGTCTGTATTTGCAGTTTGGGTTTTGAGACTGTCTAGAGACTGTTGCATCGGTACTGTCTGGTTAAAAGAGCCATGTTGTGTTTTTCTGCTTATATCAGGTGACTTGAAAGCAGAGAAAATCCCAGCTACCGATTAGATTTATTGAATTTATTAAGATTGTACTCAATAGGTTTAAACCCCTATTTAACAGATATTTAACACAAATTTACATTCTTTCTTGGGGTAGGGGTACTAGATTTTTATTACAGGGGTACGGGTATTTATGGGATAGGGTTTGAGGTTTTTTGTACTCAATTAAATCTATTTGCCTGTGAGAGTTAGAGCGATTTAGGCAAGATATTTTGAGATATATTAAGTTGTACTCAGTTGATGTGAAAAGTTGTGTTAATGACAGGAAATTAAGGTTTTATGTATTTGCTGTTACTATTATTAGTGTAGAGTTTTGGTAGTCAAAAGACCGATTTCTTTATTTTGTTTTAGGATTTTATTTTCTGTAGGGGGGAATACAAAATAGCAATAGGTAGGAAGAAAAATTTAGCGATTATAGAATTTTACCTAGCTTGGGTTTTTATATTGTGTTATAATCAAGACTTACGAATTCGCCTAATTTTTATGTAAATAGTAGTTATTAGCCCTATGACATTAGCAGCACCGCAAACCAAACAATATATTGAACAGATAAATGAATGACATTACCAAAAATGTGAACAATAAATAACAGCAACTATGAAATTTTCAACCCTCACCAATTCATTAGACAATTTTCTTCAACAACCCAATATTGAAGCCTCTCCTGCTTGGGAGTTTATCCAGGGAAAAGCCCAGCAAAAACCCATGCCAACGCTGTTTCATTCTCGCCTCCAGCGCAACCTTGTTAACGCTATCAATAGCCAAACTACAGCTTACGAAGCTATTCAAGAATTGCGGTGTATTGTTCCTCCCATGTCTTTTGTACCTGATATTGCGGTTGTAAAAAGTGAACGTTTTACAGATGAAGATGGACCCCTACAAGGTTCACCAGACTGGTTAATTGAAATTCGTTCTCCTGATCAAAGTACATTAGATATACAACAAAAAATCCTGCATTGCTTGAGTAATGAAACAGAACTTGCTTGGTTAATTGACATTCAAAGAAAGCAAATTTGGGTATGGGAAAATCAAGAATTACCGCTTATTTATGCCGATAATGATACACTTCCCACCCTGGGTAATATTTTAGAATTGACTGTTGCAAATGTGATGGCAATGACTCAGCAAAGATAATTTATTAGCAGATGTATTAATAATCTTGGTATAATTAAAAAAATGATTAACACCACAAGACTTATGCTAAAAACAGTCGCAGGTATTTATCGAGACGGACAGATTGAATTTACCGAAATTCCCGAAAATGTCAATAATAGTACCCAGGTTCTCATTACTTTTCTCGATCCTGGTAAAATTGATCCTAGCAAGATACGCCAATTAATTGAGCATTTGGAAACTATTGCTGGTATTCAGCAGGGTTTTGAAGAACTCAACAGTGGCCAAGCTCGTCCTCTTGCAGATTTTATTCAGGAAATGCAACAGAAATATGACATTTCAAGTTGAAATTACTCCAATTGCTGAAAAACAGATTGAGCAAGCATATCGTTGGTATCGAAAACGTAATCCTGAATTTGCTGATACCTGGTTTCGAGGATTTATGAATGCTATTGCTACATTACAAGATAAACCCCAGCGTTGTGCTTTGGCAGTTGAACATGAGATTTTTACAGAAGAAGTTCGTCAATTGCTTTATGGTAAATCTAAAAATATTTACAGAGTGATGTTTACAATTAGAGAAAATATAGTATCTGTTTTATATGTTCGCCATGCTTCTCAAGCACCTATGACTGTGGATGATTTAGAAGATTTAATTTAATTTTGTTCTAATTAAATAATGTTCTATTCCACCTGCTTGACAAGCTCTAAAGGTAAATCTAGCACTTCTGCAATTTGTTCATCATTTAAACCAAAATACCTTAACTTGTCAATTTTTTCTGACTGAGTTTTATTATTTTTACGCTGTTTTAATTTAGGATAAATAGAATTATTTTTATCTGATTTATTTTTAGGATTTGTAGAACTAATATTTATACAGCCAATTAAACTATGATTAATTTTACTCTTTTCACCGAAAGAAATATTTACATTTCCCTGTCGTTCCAGAACAGATTTAAGATTTTTTTTATCCACTGGTTCATCAAAAATATCAGATAACAATTGTAAAAGTTCATAACCTACATCCTTTGCATGACCCGCGCTACAACCACAGTTTTCAGCAATATCAGCATACTTGTGATGATTGAGCGAACCTTCAATAACTGCGCGTTGTATGTCGTTCAGATGCTCACCTGTGTTGAGATAAACAGCGTCATCCACTAATTGTAGTAGTTCGTGAATCTGCATATTTAGAAATGTAACACGACATAGGTAATTTTAGCATACTTTATCCGTACTTATCAGTCTTTTTCCGTCCTTTTTTGTAAATTTTTTTGCGATCCGCTTTTTTCCGCTTTTCAGGGTTGGTTAGGTGGTGTAGCGTGGGTAAAAAGTAGAACTTACGCAAGTTTCACATTAAATATTTATTGTAGGGTGCATCAAATATCACAAATCTGTTGATTGAAATTATTTATGCGCTTTTACGTAAAATAGCTATGACTAAATTGGGTAAGTTCTCAAAATAAAGGAGATGTAATCATGACTGACAATGAACGCAAATTTATCACCAGTGAAGCTATATCCAATGACAAACATGATACTCATGAGAAAATTTGGAAAACCACTAAAGACAGTTTTTCTAGTCGAGATTGTATAGGATATTGGCGTTATCCCTTATTCTCTAAAGTAGGAGAAGTCAGAAAAGAACCAGACATTCTGATTGTTGATCGAGAATTGGGATTAATTTCTATAGAAATAGAAAATATTAGCATTGATCAAGTTGTAGCTGTTAATGGTGATCAATGGGAATTTACACATGATAGTACAGTGCTTTCCAATCCTGCACAACGTTCTAATCGTTCATTACAAACATTATTAGGATATTGTGATCGAGAAGATACTATTTTTCGCAAAATTACAGGACGTGCTTTAGTTGCTTTACCAAAAATTACCATAGAAGAGTGGCAACAAAAAGGTTTTGATCAATTACCTAATTGTCCTCCTATTATATTTAAAAATAATTTGGGTAAAACAGCTTTTTTTGAAAGAATTTACCAATCACAACCAATGGTTACAGGAGATCATATCAATGATGAACAATGGAAAGTATTGCGTGCTGTTATTAGTGGGACTCCTGTACTTCGTAAACCTTCTATAGCTACTTTTTCTCATACTAAAAATAGATCAGCTATTCTTTCAATTCTTGGTGAGTGGCTTTATGAAACTGACTTACAACAAGAACATATTGGTAAAGAAATTCCTCCAGGAGCGCAAAGAATACGGGGAATTGCAGGTTCAGGTAAGACTGTTTTATTGTGCCAAAAAGCAAAAAATTGTTTTACATCGTCCTCCAGAAAATTCGCCGAATCCTATTCCTAAACTATGGGAAAAGCCAGTTCTTGAATTTGAAACCTATGAATCTCGAACTCAAGAATTAGAAGCTTTAGCCGCAAGAATTAAATATAATCTTGAGCAAGATGGATTAAAATCTAGTAGAGATATTTTAATAGTCGTTTTAGGTTCAGTGAAAGATGCAGGTCAGTTGGAAACAGAAGTAGGAAAGTTCTTGATGAAAGAAGGAATTAATATTTACATTGCGGCTGCAAAAACACTGAATCAGTTAAATCCAAATTTTCAAGCTGGGACATTAAATCAAGATAAATTTTGGTGTGAAGGAGGTGTAACAATTTCTCGTATTCATCGAGCAAAAGGAAATGAGGCTAATATGGTTTATGTTGTTGGAATTGATAAAATTGCAGAAAATGAAAATGATCCTAATTTACGAAATCAGCTATTTGTTGCATTAACAAGATCGAGAGGTTGGGCTTGTATGAGTGGAATTGGTGACTATCCTTTTTATAGTGAAATTAACCAAGTGATTAAAAGTGGAGATACTTTTACTTTCACCTATAAGAAACCGCCAAAAGTCAATACAGGAGAAGAAACAGAATAATCGTAGGGTGGGTTAGGCACCTGAGCTAATCAAGTAGTAAAATACAATAGACATCTCCACAATAGAATGTATTAATTTGTCATAAATTGTAGGGGCGAAGCATTTGGGCGATAATTTAACGGAAAAATCAGACATCTAGATATCCCAAATGCTTCGCCCTGCCCCCATAAATAAGTTCCATAATTTCTTTTCTGGAGATGTCTAATAATATTGACGCACAGTAACCCACCATTTACCATCAATGATCCTATGTTATCAGATTTTCTCGATAATTTAAAAAGTGCTGACTTAGTTGGTATTTCCTTAAATCCTCAAACCCTGGGATTACGTCTTGACTTTACCTTCGGTCCTGAAGCTGATGATGTCGCAATTGAACTTTACCACATTATTCACCTGGTTTTTTCCCAACCTCTAAATACACAAGATGAGGATATTTGTTTTTGGGTAGGAGAAGTCGAACTCAAAAAAATTGAAGATGATATTCAGAAATATTTATCTAAATACTATCCATTTATCAATCAAAATCAAGTAGATAACACCAATTTAAAATCACTAATTTATTTTCATTTGCAAGGCGATATTTGTTTAGAGGTTGTTTGTAAAAATTATAAAACTTTTCAACAAGTAAGAAATTAAATAATTTTCTAAATCACATTCATTTAAATTGCTGAAATGATACAAATGGACGGGTAGGGGTTTAGCAATGCTAAACCCCTACGATAAATATAATAGACATCTCCACTAAAATAGTGATATAATCGGCTTACATAATTCTCTAAATCATAGATATGTCCCTTAACATAATCAAAGAACATATAGAAATCACTCCTGGTATTTGTGGAGGAAAACCCCGGATAGCTGGACATCGGATTCGAGTTCAAGATATTGTGATTTGGCATGAACAAATGGGAATGTCACCTGATGAAATTCTCTACCACTATCCTAGTATTACTTTATCCGATGTCTATGCAGCGTTAGCATATTATCATGATCATCGAGAAGAAATTAGGCAACAAATATCAGAATCAGAAGCTTTCATCCAAGAAATCCAAGCACAAACTCCTTCGATTTTGCAACAAAAACTGAAACAGCGCAATGACAGAAAAAATTAAGTTCCATTTAGATGAAAGTGTTAGTAATGCCATTGCGTTAGGTTTACGTCGTCGAGGAATTAATGTGACTACAACTTCAGAAGCAGGATTAATTGGTGTGTCAGATAGAGAACAAATTACTTTTGCTTTATCTGAAAACCGGATCTTGATAACTCATGATGATGATTTTGTCATGCTTCATCGTAGTGGTATAAATCATGCAGGAATTACATATTGTGATCAAAAACGTCGTTCAATTGGTGAAATATTAAATACTTTAATTCTAATTTGGGAAACACTTGCATCAGAAGATATGAAGAATCAACTTGAGTTTTTATGAAAATTAACTCGCTTTTGATTCCAATTCTTCAATTTCCGAGATATCTAATATATTAATAGGTGGATGGTTTGGAAATTCAACAACAAGACGCAACTCACCACCCATCTCAGTAATATACTTTCGCAAAATTGCAAGCATTAAATCAGTACGATTTTCCATTTGAGAAACAGTTACTTCTGACATTTGTTCCTGAGTGAGTTTAAGTGCTAATCTCAATTGTTGTCGTGCCATTTCTTCAGCAATTAGCAACTTAGATTCTTCTTCAATTTTTTGTCGTCTTTCTGGTGATAACTGTTCTAATTTTTCCTTGAAAGTTTTCCCCATTGTTTTATCCTTTCTTTTCTTCTGATTGTTTTTTTAGTTGAGCTAAATGTGCATCAAATCTAGCATCAACAGTTTTGATCAGTTGCTTATAAAAACGACTTTCACTTCCACCTGATTTATCACCTGCAACTAATAATATAGCATTCCGTCTGGGGTCGAATGCAAAGGCCACACGCCAAACACCATCTGCTGCTTTAAACCTTAATTCTTTCATATTGCTATGGCGCGAACCATTGAGAGTATCAACATGAGGCCGCCCTAATTCAAAACCAAAAGTTTCTAGTAAACTAACACGGGCAAATAACTTATTTTGCACATCCTCTGGTAAAGCATCAAATTCAGGTTCAAAATCTTCATGAAATTCGACAGTACAACTCATTAATTCTACACTCAAAGACGGAAATATTCAATATTATAATTGCTCATGCCTTCCTTTTTTGAATAATCTAGTTACTAGCTTTTACTTCAGGTTCAAGATATAACTCTATAGCTTCATTAATTGTTAACTCAATAATGGTACTAGATATAATTTTCTAACTTTCCTAACTTTTATTACCAGCCCAAAGAATAGTAGTATCTTGATATTCTTTAAACATTGGATCAGCCGTAATAATTGTCGTGTCCTCCATTTGTGCCTGAGCTATTAACATTCGATCAAAAGGATCTCGATGATGTAAGGGTAAAATAGCTGTTCTAAGTGCATGAGAAGCTGTAATTTCCAGATATTTCGCACCTAACCGCACCATGCGACTAGAAATGTAACCGTCTAGTGGTTCTGGTAATGGTAACTTACCAATTGCCACTTTTATCCCCATTTCCCACACACTAGCAACAGAAAGCCATAGTTCGTTGTTTTCATTAGCTATCTGTGCGATCGCCTCTTCATTTAAACGCTCTGGTTGGGCAAACCACCATAACCAACATTGAGTATCCAATAAAAATTTCACTCTTCACTACCCTCAAATGCTGCCAAAATATCATCTGGTAAGGGTGCATTAAAGTCTTCTGGTACTACAAAAAGTCCTTTATCTTGCCCTAAACTGTCACGTCTATTAGATGACACACTAAAAGGAACTAACTTGGCCACAGGAACACCCCGGTTAGAGATGATAATTTCCTCACCCAGTTCTACACGGGATAACAGACGTGAAAGATTTGTTTTAGCTTGATGGATATTTACAGTTTCCACGGTTTTTTAGCTTAGTTTATAAACTAAGTTTAGTGCAATTTTCTCATTGACGCAAGATAAACTAACTTTGCGCCTTTGCTCCTTAGCGCCTCTGCGCGAAACTTGACTCAATGTGTAATTACAATGGCAATTTTCCCCACAGTCCTTTCACCCTCACTATACCGATGAGCTTCTGTTAATTCTTGTAACGGATATGTGCGATCAATCACTGTCCGTAACTTCCCAGCCTCAATTAATTCCTTCAAATAACCCAAATCCTGACTATTCGGCTTTTCCAAAACAATTTTCGCCTTTTGACCAGGAAGAAACGCTGTTAAAACACTCTGTAAAATGACCTCCGGTATAGGCAAAGTAGATACATAAACCCCATTTGGCGTTAACACCTTTCTGCAATTAGAAAACGAACTTTTAGCAACCGCATCAAAAATAATATCGTACTGCACATTACCTTTTGTAAAGTCTTGTTGCGTATAGTCAATAACTAAATCTGCGTTCAAAGACCTCACCAAATCCAAATTTTTAGCACTGCAAACACCAGTCACCTCAGCACCCAAAGCCTTAGCAATTTGCACCGCAAACACCCCTACACCGCCCGAAGCACCATTAATCAATACCTTTTGACCTGATTTGATATTTCCCAAGTCTCGCAGAGATTGGAGAGCCGTTAACGCTGCTAATGGGACGGTGGCTGCTTCTTGATAACTCATGTTGGTGGGTTTGGCAACTGCTAAATTTTCCGGGATGGCAGCGAACTCTGCATAAGCACCCCCTGGAAAGCTGGTACTGCCATAAATAGCGTCACCTCCTTTAAAGCGCGTCACCTGTGAACCAACTGCCACCACTTCCCCAGCGACATCAAAACCAAGAATCAGGGGAAATTTGTTTCCAGTCAAAATGCTTATCATCCCTTTGCGGGTTTTCCAGTCAATGGGGTTAACACTACTAGCGTGAACCTTCACCAATAGCTGATCAGGTTTGATTTTTGGTTGTTCTACCTCTTCATATTGCAAGACTTCAGGAGAACCATAACGACGTATCACCATAGCTTTCATAAAAATTCCCATCCTTATATATATATTTGTTTGCCATAATTACAGTTTAGTCATTGCCAAAAGTTCAGCAAGACTTATTTATTTTTACCATTGCCTGTCAACTGTCACCTAACTTGAGATTATTTTTCATTCCCTATTCCCTATTCCCTATTCATCAGCATTCAGCTATCAGCAAAAATCATAAAAAACACAAATATTAGTCTGTAAATTTCCCTGTTAAAAAGCTGTGAAACCTAGACAAATTATGAAAAACTTTCAAAAAGTATAATTTCAGCAACCTGTATATTTAAATCTGAAAGTTGATTACTGATTACTGATAAATGATTACTTATTTCTATTCCCTCCCTTAAACAAAATAAGATTACTTGCAAATTATCTGCATTAAGACTATAGTATTATTAAACGATGACAGCCTTTAGCTAAAATCGGGAGCATCCAATGTGTAAGTTTATTTTGATCTCACGGAAAAAATGATCTAAGGGACTGATATGATTGAACCGCAAAGGACGCAAAGGACGCAAAGGACACAAAGGTAAGAGAGTTTAAGAGATTTTTTGGTGTTGCTACGGTTATTTTTTCAAAATTGGGATGCTCTCACTAAAATCAAACGACTCGCTGAAAGCTGATGACTGATAGCTGAATACTTACCGAAAAATTAAAAAAATATAAACTGCATTTTTATCTGAAAAAAAATGCTATTCTGGATACAGAATACAATAGGCATCCTTCCGACTTAGTAAAACTTTAGTAACACGGCTGTAAATGGAGCTTAAATCCTGGAATCCCTTATATATTAAGACTTTCAGAAGAAATAGATCAGGATTTGAGTACATTGTAAATGTAAACAGAACATAACCAAAATATTGCCAAATCCCTGACAGAGAATGGGTTTTGAATGAGTACAAAGAAATCCTGAACCCCACTTCATAAATACTCGTACCCCAACTAAAAAATACTAGCACCCATACCCGAAAAAATATTATTTAATTATTGTAATCCTTGCAGAGATGAGGATTTATATTTTTGAGTACAAACATAATAAATCCAATAAATCCTATCCTAGAGATAGCAAAAAGCCTTATGAAAAGTGCTGCTATAAATCATTTATCGCCAATCACTTAACGCTCCTTAACAAATCAGCAGCGAAAAGTGAGTGGAGGGATGAGATAGCACCATGCCTGAAGTGAAAGGAAGTCGCGGCTGTACCCGTCTACCCAAAACCCAAAGTTAACACACACCAGCCAAACTTCAAGGATTAATTGCCTGATCAATTTTGGATTTTAGATTTTAGATTTTAGATTTGGGATTTTGAATTAAATGTCACCAAAATTTAGAATCTATCATAAATTACCAAAATTGATATTATTGCCAAATTAACCCTTGGGGCAAAGAGAGTATAAACGCGACTTCAGTTCATAGGCATTGGAAGGAGCAACGGCATCTCCCACAGTGGCCATCTAGTCCACCGACGTTTGCGAAATTCAATGACACTACCGGCTACAGGACTCCTCACCTCCTCCGAACAGGAACCCAATTTCAAAGCCAAATCTGGTGGTTGCGGTTGTGATAGCAACACAGCGCCAGAAATGGACGAAAAACTCAAAGCACGCATCGCCAACCATCCCTGTTACAGCGAAGAAGCGCATCACCATTATGCACGGATGCACGTTGCTGTTGCTCCTGCTTGCAATATTCAATGTAACTATTGTAACCGCAAGTATGACTGCGCTAACGAAAGCCGTCCGGGAGTAGTTAGCGAACTACTAACACCAGAAGAAGCTGCACATAAAGTATTAGTTGTAGCGAGTAAAATTCCCCAAATGACAGTTTTGGGAATTGCTGGACCTGGTGATCCTTTAGCAAACCCCGAAAAAACATTTCGTACCTTTGAGTTGATTGCAGATAAAGCACCAGATATTAAGCTTTGTTTATCAACCAACGGTTTGATGCTACCAGAATACATCGATCGCATCAAACAATTAAATATAGATCACGTTACCATCACCCTTAACACCATTGACCCAGAAATAGGCGCACAAATTTATTCTTGGGTTCACTATAAACGCAAACGTTATAGAGGTGTAGAAGGTGCGAAAATTCTGCTAGAAAAGCAGATGGAAGGATTGCAAGCTTTAAAAGAAGCTGACATTTTGTGTAAAGTTAATTCTGTGATGATTCCCGGAATTAATGATCAACACTTGGTAGAAGTTAACAAAATGATTCGTGAGAATGGTGCATTCCTGCACAATATCATGCCGCTAATTTCTGCCCCAGAACATGGTACACATTTTGGTTTAACTGGTCAACGTGGACCAACAAACAAAGAACTGAAAGAAGTACAGGATCAATGTTCTGGTAACATGAAAATGATGCGTCACTGTCGCCAGTGTCGTGCCGATGCGGTAGGATTATTAGGAGAAGACCGCAGCCAGGAATTTACTAAAGAGAAATTCTTGGAAATGTCCCCAGAATATGACTTAGAAAAACGTCAAGAAGTACAGGAAGGAATTGAGAAATTTAGAGCAGAAATTAAACTAGCGAAAGAGAAAGTTAAGGCTGAAAAACAAACAGCTACTAAGGAAAAAATTCTCGTTGCAGTTGCCACTAAAGGCGGTGGTTTAGTTAACCAACACTTCGGACACGCGAAGGAATTTCAAGTTTACGAAGTTGATGGAAATGAAGTTCGTTATGCAGGACATCGGCGAATTGATCAATATTGTCAAGGTGGATACGGTGAAGAAGCAACCGCAGACCATATAATGAAAGCAATTGCTGATTGCAAAGCGGTTTTAGTTTCCAAAATTGGCAACTGTCCTAAAGAGAAACTGCACGCAGCCGGCATACAGACTGTTGAAGCTTACGATGTAATCGAAAAAGTTGCTTTAGAGTTTTACGAGCAGTATGTAAAGGCGAAATAGTAATGAATATTTAGGAAGTCAAAAGGAGCCAGTGCGTTGGGCGGCTCTGCCGACTTGAAGCAACTGGCGTTCAAAAGTTTGAAGAATACTGTTCTTTTTACTTCTCACTTTTGCCTTCTCTATTTACCCATTACTACAGCCCAAAACCTCAAAGGAGAATAATCATGGCTTACACAATTACTAGCCAGTGTATTTCCTGTAATCTTTGTGTGTCTGTATGTCCTAATAGTGCAATTCAAGAAGTTGAAGGTAAGCACGTAATTGATTCTGAAAAGTGTACAAACTGCGCCAATACTATTTACACAGTTCCTCAATGTAAAGCAGTTTGTCCTACAGCTAGTGGTTGTGTAGAAGAATCAAAAGATTATTGGGAAATGTGGTTTGCTACTTATAACCGCGTGATTGCAAAATTAACCAATAAACAAGATTATTGGGAACGCTGGTATAACACTTATTCCCAAAAGTTAGCGGAACAATTGAAAAAACAACAAGCAGCGATTTAGGTGACAGGTGACAGGTGACAGGTGACAGGTGACAGTAAAGAAGTTTTTAGCAATTACCAATTACCAATTACCAATTACCTATCACCAATTACCCAAATCCAATAAGTAATAAATCATAACTAAGTAAATAGTGAGTGAAATGTTAAAGAATTGCATCTATCTCGATAATAATGCAACCACAAAAGTAGATCCTCAAGTTGTCGAGGCGATGCTACCTTACTTGACGGACTACTATGCCAACCCT
Source organism: Sphaerospermopsis kisseleviana CS-549 (assembly GCF_028329225.1). NCBI lineage: Bacteria > Bacillati > Cyanobacteriota > Cyanophyceae > Nostocales > Aphanizomenonaceae > Sphaerospermopsis > Sphaerospermopsis kisseleviana. The sequence goes on from NZ_JAQMTI010000255.1 coordinate 21,117, forward strand.
TCTAGTATGCACACTTTTGGCGGTCAATTAGCTAAAGATGTGAAAGTAGCTAGAGAAAATGTTGCAGCTTTATTGGGAGCAGAAGATTCATCGGAAATTGTCTTTACAAGTTGTGGTACTGAAGGTGATAATGCAGCTATTAGAGCAGCGTTATTAGCTCAACCAGATAAACGCCACATCATCACTTCCCAGGTAGAACATCCGGCTGTTTTAAATGTCTGCAAACAGTTAGAAACTCAAGGTTATCAAGTTACTTATTTGTCTGTTAATAATAAGGGACAAATAGACTTGAATGAGTTGGAAGCTTCCCTCACTGGCAACACTGCTTTAGTAACAGTAATGTATGCCAATAATGAAACTGGCACAATTTTTCCAATTGAAGAAATTGGTGCTAGAGTTAAAGAATATGGAGCTATCTTTCACGTTGATGCAGTACAAGCTGTAGGTAAAGTACCCTTGAATATGAAGACCAGTACAATTGATATGTTAACCATATCTGGTCATAAAATTCACGCTCCCAAGGGTATTGGTGCTTTATATGTAAAACGTGGTGTGAGATTCCGTCCTTTCTTAATCGGTGGACATCAAGAAAGAGGACGTAGAGCAGGTACAGAAAATGTTCCCGGAATTATCGCTTTAGGCAAAGCTGCGGAACTGGAACTGTTACACTTAGAAGAGGCGACAAAGAGAGAAAGAAAATTGCGCGATCGCCTCGAACAAAGTTTACTTGCTAAGATTCCTGATTGTCAAGTAAACGGTGATGTAAATAATAGATTGCCTAACACTTCTAATATCGGTTTCAAGTATATTGAAGGTGAAGCAATTCTGTTACTTTTGAATAAGCATGGTATTTGTGCTTCCTCTGGTTCTGCTTGTACTTCGGGTTCTCTTGAACCATCTCACGTTTTACGAGCAATGGGTTTACCCTACACTACTTTACATGGTTCAATTCGTTTCAGTCTTTGTCGCTACACCACTGAGGAAGAAATTGATCAAGTAATTGCAGTCATGCCAGAAATTGTTGAAAAACTACGTGCATTATCTCCCTTCAAAAATGATGATGCAAGTTGGTTACAACAACATGAGCAAACTTTAGTAAATAGGTAATGGGTAATAGGTAATGGGTAATGGGTAATAGCAAATATATTGTTTCAATTACCAATTACCAATTACCAATTACCAATCACCAATTACCAATCATCAATCCAAAATCTAAAATCCAAAATCCAAAATCCAAAATTAACTATGTGGGACTACACTGATAAGGTATTAGAATTATTTTACGAACCCAAAAACCAAGGCGCAATTGAAGATAATCATGAACCTGGTGTAAAGGTTTCTGTGGGTGATGTAGGAAGTATTGCTTGTGGTGATGCTTTAAGATTACATTTGAAAATTGAAGAAGCAACCGATAAAATTCTTGATGCTCGTTTTCAAACCTTTGGTTGTACCAGTGCGATCGCTTCTTCTAGTGCTTTAACTGAAATGGTTAAAGGTCTAACTTTAGATGCAGCTTTGCAGGTAACAAATAAGGAAATCGCTGCATATTTGGGCGGTTTACCTGAAGCGAAAATGCACTGTTCTGTTATGGGTCAGGAAGCTTTAGAAGCTGCGATTTATAACTATCGTGGTATTCCTTTAGCGGCACATGATGACGATGATGAAGGTGTCCTAATCTGTAGTTGTTTTGGAATAACTGATGCTAAGATCAAGAAAGCAGTAAGACAGAATAACCTCTTCAGTGCAGAACAGGTAACAAATTATGTAAAAGCTGGTGGCGGATGCGGTTCTTGTTTAGCGAAGATTGATGATATAATAAAAGAAGTTAAGCAAGAGTATGAGAAAGAAATCGCCAGTAAAAATAGCGCAACAGCTAACAAAGAAATTTCCACAGTAGGGCAACAAAAACCATTAACTAATGTGCAAAAAATCGCCCTAATTCAAAAAGTATTAGATGAAGAAGTCCGACCTGTTTTAATCGCCGATGGGGGAGATGTTGAACTTTACGATATTGAAGGCGATAAGGTAAAAGTAATTCTGAAAGGTGCTTGTGGTTCATGTCCAAGTAGCACTGCAACTTTGAAGATTGCGATTGAATCGAGATTGCGCGATCGCGTTAACAAAAACATCATTGTTGAAGAAGTTTAGTCACAATTGACAATTGAGAATTGACAATTGACAACTAACAAAACAGTAATTCTTACAACCCAATAAACACTATGAACACAACACAAAATCTATGTTTGGTAGAGCGATCGCCTCCATAACCTGCGACGTTCTATTACACGCTCACTGCCGTAGATACAAGGCGTGAGAAACCAACAAACAAAAGACCAGTAAACCACTAATACTAGGAACTAGGAACAATGAGCGACGAAAAAATTAGACAGATAGCATTCTACGGCAAGGGCGGTATCGGTAAATCTACCACCTCTCAAAACACCCTCGCAGCTATGGCTGAAATGGGTCAACGCATTCTCATCGTAGGTTGTGACCCTAAAGCTGACTCTACCCGTTTGATGCTTCACTCTAAGGCTCAAACCACAGTATTACACTTGGCTGCTGAAAGAGGTGCTGTAGAAGACCTCGAACTCCATGAAGTAATGTTGACCGGTTTCCGTGGTGTTAAGTGCGTTGAATCTGGTGGTCCAGAACCCGGTGTAGGTTGTGCAGGTCGTGGTATTATCACCGCTATTAACTTCTTGGAAGAAAACGGTGCTTACACAGACTTAGACTTCGTTTCCTACGACGTATTAGGTGACGTTGTATGTGGTGGTTTCGCTATGCCTATCCGTGAAGGTAAAGGGGGGTTGTTTAGGGTTTTTGTTGGTGCAATTGTTTGAGGACTTTTGTTTTTTTGTTCCCTATTTTTGCCCTGGGATTTTTTGGGGAAATGGGGTTTTTGTTTGGGTTTTATGGTTTTGTTTACCCTATTTTTTACCTTGTGTCAAGGGGGATACATGATTTTTGCTAAATTGGTTACTGGTTACTCATTGGTTATTTTACAGTGATATTTGATTGTGAATAAACCATCAGAAATACAGCAAAATAAAACAAAAATAAAACATTTATTACATTTTGTTAAAAATGCCGATTCTCCCAGTTATCCTTTATATACATATATAATTATAGTGTATAATATATTCTTGTCTTGTAAATTTTTATTATATTTTGACAGTCAAATGGAAGATACACGCAATAAAATTATCAGTTTTGTTGAATATGCTCGCCAGTTGAAGGGTGATGAAAAAGGAGAAGCACAGGTATTTTGCGATCGCCTATTTCAAGCATTCAACCATCAAGGTTATAAAGAAGCAGGAGCAGAATTAGAATATCGCGTAAAAGTTAAAGGAAAGTCTACCAAATTTGCTGATTTACTTTGGCGACCTCGGTTACTAATGGAAATGAAAAAACGGGGTGAAAAACTAGAAAGACACTATCAACAAGCCTTTGAATATTGGCTGGAATTAGTTCCCCATCGTCCACAATATGTAATTCTTTGTAACTTTGATGAATTTTGGATTTATGACTTTGATATTCAATTACAAGAACCATTAGATAAAGTCACATTAGAAGATTTACCAAATCGTTATACCGTCTTAAACTTCCTATTTCCTGAAAATCGTAAACCGCTATTCAATAACAACTTAGTTGACGTTACACGCAAAGCAGCAGATAACGTTGCTCAAGTTTTTAATCGCTTAGTGGAAAGAAGAGAAAAAAAAGACATTGCCCAAAAATTTATTCTTCAGTGCGTTGTTGCCTTATTTGCAGAAGATATTGATTTGTTACCTAGAGGATTATTTAGTGAATTTTTAGATGATTGTCGTACTAATAAAATCAGTTCTTATGATTTAATTGGTGGACTTTTTAATCAAATGGGAAGTGACCGTCCTGCACCTCAAGATAGCCGTTATCGAAATGTTCCTTATTTTAATGCTGGTTTATTCTCTAAAGTTGAACCAATTTCACTGACAAGAGGCGAAATTGATTTATTAGCATCAGCAGCATCAGAAAGATGGTCAAAAGTAGAACCTGCTATTTTTGGAACATTATTTGAATCTAGCATGGGCAAAGAAGAACGTCATGCTTTAGGCGCACATTATACCAGTCCCGCAGACATTCAAAAAGTAGTTTTACCCACAATTGTTAGACCCTGGCAACAAAGAATTGATGCAGCCAATAAGCTAAATGAATTACTAGCACTCAGACAGGAATTAATTAATTTCAAAGTCCTTGATCCAGCCTGTGGTAGTGGTAATTTCCTTTATGTTGCCTATAGAGAAATCAAGAGATTAGAAGCCAGTTTATTAAACAAAATCCATGATAATTTCAGTCTGCGAACTACATCTAGTATAGGTACAATATCTTTAGTAAAAACAAACCAATTTTATGGATTAGATATTAAACCATTTGCTGTAGAACTAGCAAAAGTAACTTTAATGATTGCTAAAAAATTAGCATTAGATGAAGAAAATCAACTACTTAATGTAGCACAAACCAGTTTATCTTTAGAAATGGATCGCGCCCTTCCTCTGGATAATTTGGATCAAAATATTCGCTGTGATGATGCTTTATTTTGTGATTGGGTAAAAGCAAATGCAATTATTGGCAACCCACCCTATCAATCAAAAAACAAAATGCAGCAAGAATATGGAGAAGATTATGTTAGTCAAGTAAGAGAAAAATATCCAGAAGTACCAGGAAGAGCAGATTATTGTGTTTATTGGTTTCGTCGTACTCATGATGAATTAAGCACAGGTGGACGCGCTGGACTGGTTGGTACAAATACCATCCGTCAAAACTACTCCCGTGAAGGCGGTTTAGATTATATAGTCAATAATGGTGGAACAATTACCGAAGCAGTTTCTACTCAAGTTTGGTCAGGTAGTGCAGTTGTTCATGTTTCAATTGTTAATTGGATCAAAGGTGAAGAATCAGGTCAAAAGAAATTATATACTCAAGTTGGAGATGATGTAGATAGTCCTTGGGAAGTTGTAGAACTTGAGAAAATTAACTCTTCTTTATCTGCAAAACTTGATGTTACTCAAGCAAAAAAACTTTTAGTTAATATCAACTCAGGAGCTTGTTATCAAGGACAAACTCACGGACATAAAGGATTTTTACTCACTGCACAACAAGCGAAAATAATTGCTAAAGATGAATCTTCTCAATCTGTAATTCATCCTTACTTAATAGGTAATAGTCTATTAGGGAATTATAAAAGTCTTACATCTCGCTACTGTATTGATATGAATCATTGTCAAGATTCTGTTTCAGCTATGAAACATAGCCTAGCATTTGAACATATTCAGAAAAATGTTTTTCCAACCATAGAAAAGAATGCTAATGATGAGAGAAAACAAACTGGTAAAGAGAATGGTCCACGTCAATCACACTTTCGTCATTGGTGGAGATTTTGGAGAGGAAGGCCGGAAATGTTGGAGAAAATTTCTCTCATTCCGAGATATGTTGCTTGTGCAAGAGTAACTAAACGTCCAATTTTTGAGTTTGTTAGTTCTTCAATACATCCTAATGATGCTCTGCAAGTATTCCCGTTATCAGATGATTATTCTTTCGGAATTTTACAATCTGATATTCATTGGCAATGGTTTAATGAAAGATGCTCAACTTTAAAAAGAGATTTTCGCTATACTTCTGATACTGTTTTTGATTCTTTTCCTTTTCCTCAAAATCCCAAATTATCACAGGTGAAGAAAGTAGCCGCAGCAGCAGTTAAATTACGAGAGTTAAGACAACAAATTATGACAGAAAATAAATGGAGTTTACGCGAACTTTATCGCACCCTAGAAATACCAGGAAAAAACCGTCTTCGCACAGCACATGAAGAACTTGACAAAGCAGTTCGTGAGGCTTATGGTATGGAAAAAACAAAAGATATATTAAAGTTTTTGCTGGAATTAAATTTTGAAGTCGCAGATAGAGAAGCAAAAAATTTACCTGTAATAGCTCCTGGTTTACCTCCCTGTGTAACTGATGCTAGTGAGTTTATTACAGATGATTGTGTGAAAATGCCAGATTGAAATTTAATGTTTTACATAAGGGATCGCTTTTCTGGTGTGTAGGTTGTGGAGAGCGATCGCATTATTTTAATTTTCATACTATAATTACACAATATTGATAATTAAATAAAAAATTTAAAAATATGAATTACTTGCCAAACTCAATTCATAAAAGATATCAAAATGTTTCCCAAGACAAATTAGATGGTGCTACTTACACCCCAAAAATTTTAGCGGATTTTGTAGCAGAAAAAATAGTTGATATCGTTAAAAATAAAAATTTTATATCCCCTATAAAAATTCTTGATCCCGCAGTAGGTGATGGACAACTATTAGTCAGTTTACTAAAATATTTAAGATTACACAAAATTTCAAATTTAGAAGTATGTGCTTTTGATACTAACCCTGAAGCTCTAGAAAATGCAAAAAACAATATAAGAATTGAATTTCCCAAAATAAATTGTAAATTTTGGAATAAAAACTTCTTAGATTATGCTGCTTTGCAACGAGAAAAATATCAAACTCCTAGCTTATTTGAGCCTGTTTTGTATCAAAACTATGATGTAATTATAGCGAACCCTCCTTATGTTCGCACACAAATTATAGGAGGAACACAAGCTCAAAAAATAGCCAAACAGTTTGGTTTATCAGGGCGCATAGATATTTACTATGCTTTTATTCTAGGTATTGCTTCAGTTCTAGATCCTCAAGGTGTAACTGGAATAATTACTTCTAACAGATTTATGACTGTGAAATCAGGATTTGCAGTTAGACAAGCTATTTTAAATAACTTTAATATTCATCATGTATGGGATTTGGGAGATACAAAGCTATTTCCAGCCGCAGTTTTACCTGCTATACTTTTATTGGAGGGTAAAAATACACGAAAAGAAAATTTTACAGCTTTTACATCTATTTATGAAACTAAAGATACTGCTCAAGAATTTGCTGATAATCCCATTGCAGCTTTATCTAAAGAAGGAAATATAAAAATCAGTGATGGTAGATGTTTTTTAGTAAAACATGGTCAACTCAATAGTAACATCAATAATTCGGGAATTTGGTCTATAACCACAACAACAATTGACAGTTGGTTGAAAACCGTTGAGTCTCATACTTGGGGAACTTTCCGCGATATCGGAGATATTCGAGTTGGAGTAAAAACTTGTGCTGATAAAGTGTTTATTCGATCTGATTGGCAGAAAATACCTGAAGTAGAAAGACCAGAACTTTTAAAATTAGTAACTACTCATCATATTGCCAGAAGATTTAAAGTTATTGAGCTAGATCACCCTAAGCAAATTCTCTATCCCCATGCAGTAGTAGAAGGTCGTAGGGAAGCAGTTGATATTTCTTTATATCCTCGCAGTCAAGCATATTTAGAACTTTACCGCACTCAGCTTGAAAACCGCAAATATGTTATTAATGCAGGAAGGAAATGGTATGAAATTTGGGTTTCCCAAGACCCATTAGCTTGGCAATATCCTAAATTAGTATTCCGTGATATTTCTGAAAAGCCTACTTTTTGGATTGATTTGAGTGGTTCTGTAATTAATGGGGATTGTTATTGGTTGATGAGCAAAAATCCCCAGGATATAGAATTATTATGGTTAGCTGTAGCTGTTGCTAACTCTACTTTTATTGAACATTTCTATGACCACCGTTTTCATAACAAACTTTATGCTGGAAGAAGACGTTTTATGACTCAATATGTCGAACATTTTCCTATCCCTAATCCTCATAGTCATATAGGAAGAGAGATTATTAAAAAATCTCAAGATATATACAACCTAATCCCCTCCTTGGAAGCAGATATGCTTTGGAGAGAATTAGATTCTATGATTTGGGAATCATTTGGATTAGCTGTCGAAGAAATTAGTCGGTAACGGTATTTGCAGTTTCTTATTTAGGACTTTTCCTTGAAATTGGGGAAATCTGCTGAAAAATCTTTCACCTGTTGTCAAATAAAAATTTGTGATGGTAAGATTATCGCCATTTCTGACAGCATAAAAAATTCCATACCTAACATCACAATGACGAATTTGACAATCACCTATCTTTGGTACATCAAGAGGATTGTTACTATCTGGACAAACTAATCCAAGATCAATTGTTGGTGAAGTTTGAAGTTTTACTTCTAGTAATTGGTGGCGTATATCAGGAAATCGCCCATCATCTTGATAATTTTGATAGCCTAATTGTTGACATATAAGCCTATGCAATATTGCTCCACGATTGCGTTCTTGGTCATATCCAATATCAACTATAGACTGTCCAATTAACGGGACTAAGCGATTAAAAATTTCGCTAATTGGCAAAATTTCACCCATTTTAGGGTAATTTATAGGACTAGTAATTAATCGCAAATCAAAGTTTGTATTAAGAAAAGGTAAAAGCAAATTTGAATCTTGATTAGTGACTAATTCCGCATCAACTTGTCCAGTTAATAGTTTTGCCTGATACTTTTGAGTCAAAGTTCCTGTAGTGTCAAGCTTTGCTAGGGTGTCTCCTGTTACAGCTTTAACTTTAGTGATTAAATCATCACTATTCACTTTGATTAATACATATCTTCTTGTTACTTCAGGCTCATCATTCCAAATCTGCAAATTATTAGACTTTTGAATGTAAGTGTCGAAAAACTGGCCGGGAAAGCGAGGTTTAGTTTTCTTGAATGAATTAGGTATGGGATATCCAAGAGCTTGACATATAAGTTCTTTCACAAACTTAGAGCGAGTTCTTAGGGGTAAACCTTGCAGCGAAATTCCCCTTAGAGCTACATCAATTAATATTTCTAAATCCGGTGTTGGTATCCAAAGCTTGCGATCTCCAACCTCAATATCATCATATACGGATAGTCCACTTTCGCGGATTTCCTGTACATATTGCTCCAATCTAGATTCGTGACTTGACATCATTTAACTCTCTTTCACTCAAAATTTCAGAAATACTGATTCCTAAAATAGCAACCACTTATCTGTGATGTGCTGAGTTTTATCTGTGAACGATGTCTATAACTGTCTATAGCCAGGCTTTTCGGTATAGTAGGAAGCTATGACTGTGTTGGGTTGTGGGTGCGATCGCTTTTCCGCTTTTCCGGTGTGTGGGTTGTGGAGGTGCGATCGCTTTTCTGGTGTGTAGGTTGTGGAGAGCGATCGCTTTTCTGATATTTTGCTACTCTATCTATATTTACAGAACTTGCTATAGGAAAATAAAACTGTGCCAACCCTGTCAACCCTAGATAATTCAATAAAAATTGATAGTCAACCATATTACACTACTAACTTAGGTGCTGCCTACTTAGGAAACAGCCTAGAACTGATGGCAGAACTACCTGATGAGAGTATTGATTTAATTTGTACCTCTCCACCCTTTGCGCTAGTGCGTAAAAAAGAATACGGTAACGTAGATGCTCATGAATATATTGAATGGTTTAAAACCTTTGCTCGTCAATTCTACCGCATTCTGAAACCACAAGGATCATTAGTAATAGATATTGGTGGTACTTGGCATAAAGGTGTCCCAGTGCGATCGCTATATCATTTTGAATTAGTTATAGAACTATGCAAACCCAAGTCAAAAGGAGGACTAGGTTTTTATCTCGCACAAGAGCTTTTTTGGTATAACCCAGCAAAACTTCCTACCCCTGCGGAATGGGTGACAGTGCGTAGAGAGCGGGTAAAAGATGCTGTAAATACTGTTTGGTGGTTATCGAAAGATCCCCATCCAAAAGCAAGTAATAAGCGAGTTTTACGCCCTTATAGTGATGCCATGAAAAACCTGTTGAAAAATGGGTATGAAGCAAAACTGCGTCCATCTGGCCATGATATTTCTACTAAATTTAAAAATGATCGCGGTGGTGCAATTCCTCCAAATATTATTTCTGATTCCGAATTTGGTTCATCTACATTAATTGGTAAACCAATATTAGCTGAATTTAATTGGATTTTAGAAAATGATATGGGACAACCTGTAAATGTCATTTCTGCTTCTAATACTGCCTCCAATGATTATTATCAAAGACGCTGTAAAGAAGAAGGAATTAAACCTCATCCTGCTCGCTTTCCTCAAGCTTTACCTGAATTTGTAATTGGACTTTGTACAGAACCAGGTGATTTAGTTTTAGATCCATTTGCTGGATCAAATACTACAGGGCGCGTTGCGGAAACACTAGAGCGACGTTGGTTAGCATTTGAATTAGATGAAAATTATATTCAAGCATCAAAATTTCGATTTGAAAATGATGCCCCATTAGTTGTTACTCCACTGAGAGATAGAGAATCACTAAAAACAAAAGCTTTAAATTTAGCTCCTGAATTTAATAAAGTTTCCCCAGAAACTGATCAAAATACTCCGTATCAACTAGACCTATTTCAATCAACTAATAATAACATGACAGAGCAGAAATTAAAATTTACCTATGGGCATCAGTTTGAACCCAAAACCATGAAATTAACTGATTTGGTAGAACTGTGTATATATTATCAACCAGATCGTCGTGCTTTACAGGATGCTATTGCCAAAAAATATTATTCCCAGCACTCAACACAAAATGCTTCACAGAAAGAAGATAATCGTAGTAAATTGGCTATGAATACATTTCTTTCTCTCCGTGCTTACAAGTTGGTTGAATCCATAGAAAATGATGATTGGCAGTATCAAGTATCTACCCTTGGTAATGAGCTTTTAGAACATAAAAATGATCCCCAAGAAGTAGCTATCATTTTTGCCCGTCATATCCTGACAAACTTAACAGGAATGCACCTTTTAAAAGCGATAGAAGCAATAAATAGTAGAGGTGATCAACCAAAACTAGATTTAATTGGTTATGAATTACAAGAAATGGGCTATTCGATATCTCCCAATGCCATATATGTCAGCACTATGCGGCAATGGTTACAAGAAGCTGGAGTATTTGAAAAACAATATCAAATTAACTGGGATCAAGTATACGATATCTTAGAACTTGATAAGGATTATATTGATGAACTTTATACACTCACTTCAGAGCAAAAATATTTCTTGTTGGCAATGCTTCAGATGAGCATTACAGAATTAACAAAATGGAATGATATTGTTAAATATGCCATCAGCGTTTATAAAGTAAGATTTCCCTCCAAATCATTTGTTAAAGATATTATTCAACCTTTAGTAAATGCAGGATTAATTGAAACCGAAAAAACTACTGGTGGTAGAGGTGCTAAACCCAACCTTGTGAAGCTGACAGAAAAAACACAAAAAGAATTACTGTCTAAACTGCTAGAATCTATTGCAGACATGACAGAAATATCCCAAACTGAGCTAAATCGTAGTTTTGAAGATGTTGTTAAAGATTTAGATCATCCTGATAAACATATTAAGGGTAAAGCATTAGAATTACTGGCAATTTGGATGATTCGTTTAACTAGCTTACGGTTTACAAAATGGCGTAAACGAGATTATGAAACAGGCCAAGGTGAAGTAGATGTATTAGCAGCTTCAGATCGCTTTGTTTATCACCGTTGGCAAATTCAATGTAAAAATACCAAACGGGTAGATGTGGAAGTATTAGCTAAAGAAGTCGGGATGACTTTTGTAACTGGTGCTGATGTAGTGATGATTGTAACTACTGGAGAATTTACTAGAGATGCTTTTCAATATGCTTATAGAATGATGGAAGTTTCTCGTTACTATATGGTATTGATTCAAAAAGAAGATATTGAGGCAATTAAGGAAGATAAAACCAACATCATTAAAATTTTAGATCAAAGGGCGCGGCGTGTATTTGCAAAGAAAGAACTAGGAATGATAGATCAGGAAATTGATGAAATTGAAGCAGAAGAAGCTTCACTGACTGATTTTGATGGTGAATTTAATGAAGATTAAATTTTTTTTGCTAACTGTATGTAGGTGATACCTGCGGTTAGCTACGCTAACGCATTTCCGGTGTGTGGGTTGTGAGGTGCGTTAATTTTAGTTAATACAATTAATGGTGAACTATTCCTGAACTGTAGGAAATTATTAATTGACTATCCATCATTTTCCATCATCCAAACTAACATCCCTAAAATTTCATCTACAGGAGGTAAAGGATAATCAGCTAAATCAATAGTTACAATATCACCCTCTAACTTTAAAAATCGCCATTGTGTACCGCTACTAATTGCACCATAAACAATACTAAGAGGATTATGTTTAGCAAGATTAAATCTCTGTGCAGCTACCATCTCTGCAATACACTGTCCAAACCCAGTTCTTAAATCTGCTTTTTTGGCTTCTACAATCACAATTACAGGTGCTTCAATTTCCAACACTTCAGGAGAACGACTTAACAGAAAGTCACATATTCCATTTAATCCCACCGACTCATCAACTGTAAAATCTTCACCAGAAAATAAACTAATTTGCCGATTTAAAATTCTTCTTACTTCTAACAAAACTGGATAAATAATCCCTTCAGAACGTGCTTTTTCACTAGCAGAAGCAGCAAGGGGTAAACTTTCTGCTAAATATGCTGTTAACGTCGTAGAAGGTTCAATTTTGGCAACTTCAGGAATAAAACGCCCACCTTCCTGAGTTTTTAACCCAAAAGCTTCTTTAACCTTACCTATAGATGTAAATTGACTATAAGACATATCTTGTAACATTCCTAGTTTTATAAAATTATTTTTGCGCCTCAGTGTCTGTGAGTGAGGCTAATATCTTATCTTAACTCAATTTTCATCAAACTGTGTCCCATCTGCAATTTCAATCTTTCATTCTCAATTCTTAACCTCTCATTTTCCTGTTCCAACATTATTACCATCTCTTGCAATTCTTCAACTTTCGATTTTTTCTTAATTGCTTCCTCAATTGCAACCTTCCGATTTTCCAAACTAAACCACTTCTGATAAATGGATGTGTGCATATTCACAGAATGACCCAAATTATCAGCCGCCGCTTTAATAGGAATCCCCATTAAATGCGCTCGAATTGCCCAAGCGTGACGTAAATCATAAGGTTGAAAATTCACACCGACAAATCTAAACCATCTATCTGTACCATGTCGCGCAGCGTTGATTTCTTTACTCGTTATTTTATCTTGAATTTTCAATTTCAATAATTCAATTGCTTCTAAATCTGTTTTTAAATTAAACTCTTCTACCCAACGAGGATATAATGGTAAAGCTTCCCTTTCTCCGGTTTTACATTCTTCATTAACTCGCCATGTATTCATGGTATTATCGGCAGATAACCACCAATCTAAATCCGGTTTCACAAAAATTTCAATAGGTCTTAAACCATAAGTTGCTAACATTCCATAAACCCATTTCCACAATTTCCAATTATTTCTATCTTCTCTAGTTGTTAACTTACTTGGTCGGTTAATGGCGTAATTTTCAAACTTCAAATATTCTTTTTCAATTTCCACATCAGTGGGTATATCGCGTTTACGTTTTGCAGTAGGTTTAATTTTTAAATTGCTTAATTCAGGAACTTCTAAACCAGAACATTTACACAAAACCCGAATTACTTTAATCAATTCATTTTTCACACTATCAGAAGATTGGCAATTTTGCACAGCTTCGATAAAATTAGCATCTATCGCTAGTTTATCCTTGGGTAAATGCTTTTGAGCAATATAAAAATAACTGCTAAAAGTATTTTCACTTTTTAAAGTTTTTTTCCGAGTTTGGAAATAACTTTTCTCAAAATCTGCAATTAAATCACCAATGGTTTTTAAATTAGCTTTAATCCGAGTTTTCCCTAAATATTTATCAGTCCATTGAAATTGTTTTCTAGCAATTAACTTTCCTAATTCATAAGCCTCTTCTTCCGCAGTATTCAACCCATCAAAATTAAAAGGAATACCCAAAGAAATATCATATTGTTTTGTACCGCTACCGTTTTTATCAATATCCCCTGGTTTAATAGGTAAGGTGCATCTCAACTGTAAAGAATTGCCAGATTTGCGGATATAAACACCAACATTAGCCGCTTTTAATCTACCATTAATTGCTTTTAATTCTGTAGTTAATTTTGCCGTTAGATGATTTTCTTGTTCATTTACTGCTTGCATTCTACCTAAATATCCCCCATCGGTAATAGCTGTTTGGTGAAAATCGGCAAATGCTTCCTGTGTTCTGTCCATACCCTAGATTTACCCTAATAAAAAAACCGTTCACTCTAGACAATGATTACCGCAAACATAGTCTAAAATGAACATTCTACAGCTATTTTTATGAGATAAATAATCTTTGCCGTGAAGGTAAAGCACAAGAAATCTACATCGTTACCTCTGGTGAAATGATGGCGATGTACGCTGCAAACAACATCGCTCGTGGTATTTTGAAATATGCACACTCCGGTGGTGTACGTTTAGGTGGTTTGATCTGTAACAGCCGTAAAACTGACCGGGAACACGAACTCATCGAAACCTTGGCTAAACGTTTGAACACCCAAATGATTCACTTCGTACCTCGTGACAACATCGTTCAACACGCAGAATTGCGTCGTATGACCGTTAACGAGTACGCTCCTGACAGCAACCAAGCTAACGAATACCGTGCATTAGCTAAGAAGATCATCGAAAACAAGAACCTCACCATTCCTACCCCAATAGAAATGGATGAATTAGAAGCTCTGTTGATCGAATACGGTATTCTTGACGATGATTCCAAGCACGCTGAAATCATCGGCAAGCCCGCTTCTGCAACCAAGTAGTATTCAGTAATTGAGGAATAGGAAAAAGGAAAACTCTACATCACTTCCTTTTTACCTTCCTCCCCAAGCGTGGGGATTAACTTCCCCTTCTCTACCTAAACAATATCTAAAAGAGCTAATAGAGGCCAGACATGACTCCTCCAGACAACAAGAAGATTGTTGAAGAAAGAAAAGAACTGATTAAAGACGTTCTTAAAGCTTATCCCGAAAAGGCTGCTAAGAAGCGCGAAAAGCACCTGAATGTACACGAAGAAGGTAAAACAGATTGTGGTGTTAAATCTAACATCAAATCCTTACCTGGTGTAATGACCGCTCGTGGTTGTGCTTATGCAGGTTCTAAGGGTGTGGTTTGGGGTCCTATTAAGGACATGATCCACATCAGCCATGGTCCTGTAGGTTGCGGTTACTGGTCTTGGTCTGGTCGTCGTAACTACTACTTAGGTACAACTGGTGTTGATACCTTCGGTACTATGCACTTCACTTCTGACTTCCAAGAACGCGACATCGTGTTCGGTGGAGACAAGAAGTTATTGAAACTGATCGAAGAATTAGAAGAATTATTCCCCTTAAACCGTGGTGTTTCCGTTCAATCTGAATGTCCCATCGGTCTAATTGGGGATGACATCGAAGCGGTTTCTAAGACAGCTGCTAAAAAACTCGGTAAACCCGTTATTCCTGTACGTTGCGAAGGTTTCCGTGGTGTGTCTCAGTCCTTGGGTCACCACATCGCTAACGACCAAATCCGTGACTGGGTATTCCCCAGAGCAGACAAAGCTAAGAAAGACGGTACTCTCAAGTTTGAAGGTACTCCTTACGACGTAGCAATCATCGGTGACTATAACATCGGTGGTGACGCTTGGGCAAGCCGTATCCTGTTAGAAGAAATTGGTTTGCGTGTTGTTGCTCAGTGGTCTGGTGACGGTACTATCAATGAGATGTTGTTGACTCCTAATGTGAAGATCAACCTCATCCACTGCTATCGTTCTATGAACTATATCAGCCGTCACATGGAAGAAGCTTATGGTATTCCCTGGATGGAATATAACTTCTTTGGTCCTACCAAGATTGCTGAATCTTTAAGAGCGATCGCTGCTAAATTTGATTCTAAGATCCAAGAAAACGCTGAGAAAGTTATTGCTAAATATCAGCCTTCTATGGATGCGATCGTTGCTAAGTACCGTCCTCGTTTGGAAGGTAAGACAGTTGCAATGATGGTTGGTGGTTTACGTCCCCGTCACGTTGTACCCGCTTTCCAAGATTTGGGTATGAAGTTGGTAGGTACTGGTTATGAGTTCGCTCATAATGACGACTATAAACGTACTACTCACTACATTGAAAACGGTACTATCGTTTATGACGACGTAACCGCTTTTGAATTTGAAGAGTTTGTTAAAGCTCTGAAGCCAGACTTAATTGCTTCTGGTGTGAAAGAGAAGTATGTATTCCAAAAGATGGGTCTTCCTTTCCGTCAAATGCACTCTTGGGATTACTCCGAACTTGATGATGTTTCTTGAAAGGTGCGGTAATTTTAGGTTTTTTAGTTGGGCAATTTTGAGATTTTAATTTTTAGATTAAATTGATTTTATTATGTTATATAATAACATTGTTTATAGATAACTGCAAGTGGTAAATCTATGATTTGATCAGTGGTTGAGGGAGTTGTTAATTTTCGATGTTTGGGAAATTTGTTATATAGAACAACTTTCTTCAAGTGGATTTTTTAGACTAACTAGACTATGTTTAGGCAAAAAATTTTTTAGGCAAAAAATTAGTAATTTTTATAAAAATCACCTCCCCGAACTTGCTTTCTTGCTTGTTACTAAACATCTCTTTCAAAGAGGATTAGGGAGAGGTAAGATAGGAGTTTGGAGAGGGGTTTTAGGTTTAATTAATTGATGATGGGGATAACCTGCTATTTCTCTGATGCAACAGGTGATTTTAATTGTTGTAGGGCAGGGAGGAATGGTGTACTACAATCCGCAGTTTACCATTGTTGTCCTTGATGAACTTCCAGGTCTTGTCCACTGTGGTTACTTTACCAGTCTTGTCAGTAATTAGGACGTTGCCCATTGTTGTAGCTACATTACCATCAATGAAAATTCCAGCGTTGCGAATTTCCACCTTTCGCCATCCTTTTAGGGCAAAGCCTTTATCATCAGGAAAAGAGGGATTGTCGCCCACGAAATAAGCCAATGCACCTTCCCGTGTTGTGCGGAAAGTCTGTGGTGCTTTTGTCAGAGTTGGCTTGAATAGCACTGCTCCCATCTGGTAAGCATAGGCTTCATCGATAACTTTTTCGGCTAATGCTTTGGCTGCGTCTTTTCCCTTCTCATCGTAGGTGGTGGAGATGGCAACTAATGCGTCTCCCCAGGCTTTTTGGGCTGCCAAGACTTCAGATTCAGTGATCGCCAGATTAACGACTGAAGTCTTGGGGGTTGATGAGGTTGTACTATTTATGGTGTTATTAACTTGAGCTTTGGCTATTGACGGTGCAGCAGCTAACAAGGCTATAGCAGCAGCAGCAGAAAGATTGATTTGCAAATGCTTGAAACAGGTCAGTTGCATACTTAATAAACAGCTATTTTTTATAACACTATAACATTACATTCAACCACATTATGTCAATAAATTACATTGATATTGATATTGGGATATAATTTGGTATATATAAGTTAATCTAATCTTTGGTTTACTTGGTGTCTCATGGTTAATCTAGGTTTTCCAAAGAAAAGTATTGCTTATTGGGGTTTGGGAAGTGCGATCGCTCTCAATTCAATAATTTTCTTCACTCAGATAAAATAATTATACTTAAATTATACTTAAATTATACTTAAATTACACTTAAATTACACTTAAATTACACTTAAATTACGGTTCTATGCAACGAGTGTAGTTGTCATTGGTAAATTATCTTTAGTTTTATTGATTTTATCATTGAGTATTTGGGAAAGTGCGCTTGCACTATAACTCATTCAGATAAAATAATAGTAGCTAATCGTTCCTCAATTTCACAGATATAATCTGTCAAACCTGTATCAACTCCTCTTTCTTGTAAATGTTTTAAACTTGTCTCTTCCCAACATAGTTTTTCCCGTTCCATATCGTAATACAACCATTCATGCTAAACAAAGGTTTGGAATCATAAATGCAGAATTGTTTAGATTTCCTCATGTTCATAAATATATAAAGTTTGGTTGGTATTCGTTTGTTTTCTTGCTTAATAAAACCAATGGATTGAATATGAATTATGAAGATAACTGGTTACAAATATGTCAGTCTATTCATCGTATTCCTGCAAACATATCGGAAGAGGATTTTTGTGATATGAGTATATTGTCAGGAGAAATGTCCAAAAAGCATTATGATTATATAAATCAGAACTTATAGTTTGTTTTAATAAACGAGCGTTGAAAGCACAAAGGATAAAATTTTTAGTCTGTAACTTGGGTTAAGCAACAATACAACCCAACATTATTTAAAAAACAATAAATCACATCCTGTAAATCCTCAAATCCTGGACATCCTGATTCAGACAAATGCTACAATTAACAAATCACCACAAGGAGTAAAAAACTATGCCCATCATGACAATTAAAGATGTGGAAAAACTACAAAGTGCAATCAATGAGGCTGGTTTAGATTATGATCTAGAATTAGAAAACGGGAGCATTTCTATCGTGGGTCCTTCGGATATTGTATCTAGTGAAATAGGTATTCTTTTTAGCCGACTATTAGCTAACTGGGTTTATCCCCGTCGTTTAGGAAGAGTTTTTGATTCTGCGGGTGGTTTTATTTTACCAGATAGCAATTTAACCGCTCCCGATGTTTCTTTTGTGCGTGCTGCAAGGTTGCGTCAAAGTCCCCGTTATTTTGGTGAACTTGTGCCTGATTTAGTAGTAGAAATTAAATCTCAAAGTGATAGAATTAAAACCTTAGAAAAAAAAGTTATCAATTTTATTAATTTGGGTGCAGTGGTGGGAATTTTAATTGATCCTGATGAAGAAACTGTTACAGTTTATCGTTCTCAAGGTGAACCGGTCGTTTTTAACAACAATGATGTTTTAACTATTCCTGAACTTTTACCAGGTTGGGAATTACCTATTTCTGAATTATGGCCTCCTGTTTTTACTGAGGAAGAAATAGAAAGTTAGTTTTAGTTGATTTTTAAATTATGTTTAAGTTGGTAAGGTGTGTAAAACAGATAAGTTAGTAAGAAAATGATTAAATTTATAATCTTTATCATCTGATTATAATCTGACACACCTTTAGGCAAAAGTTAAGAAATAAACGAACCACAGAGAACACAGAGAAATGAGGTTTTAAGAGAGATTTTCATAATTCTTTCTTGGTGGAAATCTTCATATTCTTTTGTTTTCCTTTAATCAGGAAAAGCTAAACCAGTGCGCGGATCACGAATATATAAACCTAGTGTTAAACTCCGCATTACTTCATCCCAAACAGGTGTTAATTGTTCTGCTTGATCCGCCCAATAATCAAAGGTAATTAAACATTGAATATTAGAACCTAAACCTACACAAATTCTAGAATATGCTTCTCTAGGTTCTGCTTGGGTATCAATAAATTTAATTTGTCCCCACATGATTTTTGCTGTTTGGCGTTTAACTTGTATGATTTCCCCTGTTTCAATGACATCACGCTTATCATCTTCTATGATTTTTTTTAAGGTGCGTTTGAGGGGGAATAATGTCCAATCATTGGGGGGTAAATGATTATAGGAAATTTCTAAACAACAATCATCATTAGGTGGTTTTTTATCTGTGAATTTAAAGGATTTTTCTTTTGGTTCAAATACCCAATCTTGGGGAACATTAAACCGCACTGCACCCCTACCAGCGACAAATATTTTATAATCTTCAGGTCCTTCCCAGTGATGGTTTGGATCTAGTTCGAGGGTTTCTTTAATCCATTGCAGGTTGCTTTTTTTACGCTTGGACATAATTTTCATGTTCTCCTTTGTTTCTAGATTTAAGATTCGAGTTTAATTTTCTGTTTCTGTCTCTAATTCTACACCTTCATATAATAATTCAATGGGAAATTCAAATTCAATGCTTGATAATGTAATTATATCTCCAGTCGTGTAGGGATAGTAAAGCCACATTCTCCCTTCTCCTCGACAATAACGCTCAACATATATTCTTTCCGAATCAATTAAAATATATTCTTGTAGGGAGGGAATTGTTAAATAATATCTGAATTTTTCTCCTTTATCTTTATTGGTTGTACTGGGAGAAAGCACCTCTACAATTAATTGCGGATGTTGAATAAATTTGCGAGCGTTGATATCTTCATGGTGACAACTAACAACAAGATCAGGATAGAAGTAGATGCTGTTGGGATTAACTTGTACTTTGACATCTGATACGTTGACTCGACAACCTTGAGGATGGACATGAGAATATAAAGGTCTGTAAAGATTGAGAGCAATATCATTATGGGGAATTGTACCACCAGTCATGGCGAAAACTTCGCCGTTGATGTATTCATAGCGAATATCTTGGTTAAGTTCCCATCTGAGATATTCCTCAAAGGTCATTTTTGGCTGTTTTTGGGGAATGGCTATCATATCAGAATTTTGAGAAGTTTGTTTTGATTATAGCTACAAATTTAATATTTTTTCTTGATTCACTGGCTGGTTATGTTGATGATTGCATTTCTTTAGAAAGATTTAAGATCCAGCAGTATTCTTGTTAATGACACTCCAAAATTATGGCGTTTAAATGCACCTGGTGATTTTAAGGTGATTGATGCTTCTTTGATTTCTTTTGATCCCACAAGTTCTGCACAACCTTTTAAAGTGACTGGACTTTTATCAGGTCAAGTTCCTCCTCAAGTCTGCGATTACAGTAGATAATTAATTGATCAGGCGATCGCTTTTTTTGAATTAATACTTAATTAATTTGATAATTTGGCGATCGCATAACACAATGCAAATGTCACACTTTTTGAGTTGGCAAAGGTGCTAATTTTTACCTATCCTGGTTGACAGTTTTATAGCCGTAGACAGAGCAGTTAGGACATCAATAAATCATGAAACTCTCAACCCAATAGACACCTCCAGAAAAGAAATTATGGAACTTATTTATGGGGGCAGGGCGAAGCATTTGGAATATCTAGATGTCTGATTTTTCCGTTAAATTATCGCCCAAATGCTTCGCCCCTACAACTTATGACAAATTAATACATTCTATTTTGGAGATGTCTAATAGGGTCTTACTCCTGACTTCTGACTCCTGACTCCTGCTATAATAGACACCTCCAGAAAAGAAATTATGGAACTTATTTATGGGGGCAGGGCGAAGCTTATGGAATATCTAGATGTCTGATTTTTCCGTTAAATTATCGCCCAAATGCTTCGCCCCTACAACTTATGACAAATTAATACATTCTATTTTGGAGATGTCTAATAGACATCATAATTGCACAGAATATTGCACAGAATGTAGAGAAGAGAGTTCTTACCTATGGAACATCTCTATATCTCTACAGTGATTTATGTTTAGTTTCACCAACCTGCTATTTTTCTGATGAAACAGGTGATTTTAATCTTTGTAGGGCAGGGAGGAATGGTGTACTACAATACGCAGTTTACCATTGGTATCCTTGATGAACTTCCAGGTTTTGTCCACTGTGGTTACTTTACCAGTCTTGTCAGTAATTAAGACATTGCCCATTGTTGTAGCTACATTACCAACAATGAAGATTCCAGCGTTGCGAATTTCTACCTTTCGCCATCCGTTGAGGGCAAAGCCAGTATCATTAGGGAAAGAAGAATCGTCGCCCACGAAATAAGCCAATGCACCTTGGCGTGTTGTGCGGAAAGTCTGTGGTGCTTTTGTCAAAGTTGGCTTGAACAGCACTGCACCCATCTGATAACCATAGGCTTGATCAATAATCTTCTCGGCTAATGCCTTAGCTGCGGCTTTTCCCTTCTGATCGTAGGTGGTGGAGATGGCGACTAATGCATCTCCCCAGGCTTTTTGGGCTGCCAGAACTTCAGACTCAGTGATGGTCATATTGACTACTGAAGTTGAGGGGGTTGATGAGTTGGAATTAAGGATGATGTTATTAACTTGAGCTTGAGCTATTGACGGAGTAGCAGCTAACAAGGCCATAGCAGCAGCGGTGAGCTCTTTGTAAATCATTGAGATGCTGTCCTTGATGCTCAAAGATTTGGTTATCTGCAATTTCAATTATCTGTTCAATATTTAACACTACTCGATCCCCTTCAAGTCAAGACTTTTTAAAAGTCTATCATGGTTTTAATACATCTTCTAGTGAAACTACACAGACAAAACCCATCTTCGCGGGTTTAGTACAGGATATAAATTTTTGACTAATGGTTGGTGAGAATTTTTACTGGTGACAAGATATTACTTTTAGAGACTTTTTACCGCTTTTACATACTTTTGAGGTCTTGACATCCTCTTTTGGGCGTATTAAAGTCAGTATGTTTTAAAACTATCGTAATTTTATTGTGGGTCGGGTAGTAAATTTCATATTTATCTGCATTTACTCCCAATAAGAATTTGTACGTTATTCAAACGGGGGAATTGACATGAATAAGATCATATCATCTGCGATCGCTGTTTCTGCCATTACTGTATCTACTGTCTTTGGTTTAAGTTTAGTTAATGTCAACTCTTCCAAAGCTGACCTACCGTCTAAGCGTGAGATAGCACAAAGTTTGCGTCAATCGGGACAACTACCACAAACAGTCGTGTTGCAACTAGACACAAAGTCTCTCAACAATTTAACTTGTGAAATTACTACAATTCCTGCAAACCGATCTTCTTATTCCCCAACCAATAGATATGACCGACAGGTTTTTAAGTGTACAAGTAGGTAGTGAAATACCCATGGAGTCTTTCCATTGTACTTCTCTGCAATAGTTTTGGTTTTTGGCGTTGCTGATTTGAGGTATGAAAGAAAATTATGGCGTTGCTACTTTAGCAGATGTTGTGAATAATGTATTCACCGACGCCGATGGAGCGTCAGTCGGAAATCAGGCTCTACGTCTAAATAGTGCAGCCTTAGTCAATGTTACAACTGCTGGCATTGCCGGAACTTACTTGGTGATAAATGATGGTATTCCTGCGTTTCAATCCCATCGTGATTTGGTGGTCAATTTAACCGGATACACGGGTCCATTCCCCGGTTTGGGCGACATTGATAATGTTAATAGCTTTTTTGTCTAGCTTCATTGTTTTGTTGAAGTTGGTTAGTAGTATTCAGATCCCCGACTTCTCTAAGAAGTCGGGGATCTAAGCGATGATAAATTATATCCTGTCAACTATCAGACAAATTCCCACAGCGATCGCTACCAATTAATCACCATCAAATTAGCAACCTCATCCTGTAAATCCTAAAATCCTGGAAATCCTGATTCAGACAACCAGAGCGATCGCCACCAATTAACCACCGAGTCCCTCATCCTGTAAATCCTGAAATCCTGGAAATCCTGATATGGCTTGCGCCACGCTACGCTATCAGACAATTAATCAGCGTCAAATTAGCAACATCATTTACAAACAGATCCCTCATCCTGTAAATCCTCATCTAGCTTGCACCACGCTATCAGACAAATGCTACAATTAATCCGTAACGACAAGAAGTAACCAAAATGGAAAGTAGAATCACTATTCATCCAGACATTTGTAATGGACGACCCATTATTACTAATACTCGAATTTCTGTACAAACAATTATGGAGTTTTTAGGCGCTGGTGATTCAATTGAGGAAATTCTGGAAGAGTACCCCTCTCTACAACGAGAAGATATTTATGCTTGTATTCAATTTGCAGCAAAGTTGATGGGGAATCATTATCAAGTGAGAAAAATCGCATGAATGGGTTTTTATTCGATGAAAATTTACCCGTGAAAATCCAATTTACTCCATCTTTACCCATTGTCCATGTTTCAATCTTAGGTAACAGTCCAAGTGATACCCAAATATGGCAGTATGCGAAAGAAAGAAAATTGGTAATTGTTACCAAAGATGCAGATTTTTCCGATCGCATGATGGTTGATTTACTCCCGCCTAAAGTAGTACATCTACGCTTTGGGAATGTGCGAAAACGTCAATTTCACTTACTTCTGTCTAGAGTTTGGCCAGAAATTGAAATTTTAGTGGCTGATCATCAGTTAATTAATGTTTATTTGGATCAGATTGAAGCTTTTAAATAATTAATGTTTGATACTAGAAAGCGATCGCTTAAATAGAATATGTCACTCAACAATTACCAAGCTGATATTCTTATCGTTATTCAAAAATACCTGAATCAAGGGTGGATTATATCTTTTAATTTTTCCTTAGATGCTAGATCAAACTATGTCGGGCTTATCCAGGGAAATTTAGGCTTTTTACGGGGGAGTCGCTTATTTTTCAAAGAACATATTGATCTACAAGAATCATTAGCAAAGCTCTCTTATTCATTCCATTATCAAGACAATGAAAACAACTTAATATTTCGCTATGATAATGCAAAACACAAACCTGATTTGGGCTACGCAGATCATAAGCATATTAAAGATGAAATTATCCCATCTAAAATTCCAGAGCCTCTGTAAAGGAAAATCTTTGAGGTTTATTCATGTTCCTTTTGTTTATCAGCTTCTAGTAGTTGGGCTAGTTGATGTGCAGCAGCATGAGAATTTAGCGGGGACACAATAGAATAAGTTGCTCCCTGTTCTAATGATGGTTCTTCATCTTTAGCTAATTCTGATACTAGAAACTGCATGACTTTTAGCTTATCTGCACGAGTTAGATTTCGCAGGGTGGGAAATAGTTCTATGGCGTTCATAATTTTCATGGTAGAGAGAATTTTATATTTCTATTTTTCCACAAGTTTCATGATTGTGGGTTAGTGAAGCTCACGGTGCGATCGCATTTGTTATGACTGGATGGTTTTAAGTTGTCTTGATTTTATCATTGGATATTTAGGATGAGGCGATCGCACAAATTACTCTGATTCTTGTGGATCATCTTCAGGAGGATGTAGACCGCTTTCAACCCATCTTTGTCGAGATTTTTGAATAAATTTTTCTCCTCGACGTTCATCATTTAGATCAAGACGTTCACAAGTTGCCCTTCCTGTAGGAGTCGTACCAATAATACACAAACCGTCAGATGTCCAAATAAAATGTTCAGACCAAATTTGCTGACGAGGGTTAAATAAAGGAGTTTCTTTTCCCGTATCAGGATCAATACCTGTAGTGAAGTTGTAGCGTCTTTCGTTGCAACGACGACAGGCCAGAGCAAGATTATCGGGACTATCCGTACCTCCCAGAGATTGGGGTTGCAGATGGTCAATGGAAAGGGGTGCTGTGCTGAGAAGTTCAGGGTAGTGACAGTATTCACAGCGACATTGAGCGCGTTGTCTCACCTGCTCATAAAGAGATTTAGGAATGGGCATTTTCTTGAGCAGCAACAGCAGCGTTAATATAACTGAATATGTCGTCAAGTTCTCCTATGGCTTCTAATTCTATTGCTTCTTCTGGGGTGAGGGTATTCAATTTATTTTTATCAAGGAGTTCTTGCATCCGTTCTCCTAGTTGATCGGTAAATTTGAAGAGGGTGAGGTTATTAATACGCTTGATACAGATTCCTTCTGGTAGGAATTGGGAGGGTTTAACCAGTGTAGCTGTCATTGGTGGATTGTTTTGAGTTTTCTTGATTTTATCATTGGATATTTAGGATGAGGCGATCGCTCTTTAGGGTTTAGGGTTGAGGAGGTGCGAGTACCCATTGTAATCATGGTTGGCGATAATATACAGCACTTTCTGGTGTAATGAGGTACACTATTGGCGGGCAAGATGCCCACCCCACAGGAGTTTCATTATTATGATTTGTACCTCATAGGAATGAAATCTGCTGTATATTATTCTTAGTATATCGTGACTATACTAACCCAAGTTGCTAGTTATGAGGAAGAGCGATAGCTACGCTGCACTTCGTGAACGCCAGGGGGGAATTTGTGAAGTCAGTGGGTCAATAAAGTAATAAAATCCCCTCCAGTCAGAAAAAAGGAGGGGAGTATGTTAAAAG